>JBAQHC010000211.1:0-2117 GCA_049288095.1 Alphaproteobacteria bacterium
CACCAAGGCGCTGCGCAACGCGGCCGGCAACTTCTACATTAACGACAAGCCGACCGGCGCGGTCGTAGGGCAACAGCCTTTCGGCGGATCACGCGCCTCGGGACCCAACGATAAGGCAGGCACCTGGCTCAACCTCGAACGCTGGGTGTCGCCGCGCAGCATCAAGGAAACGTTTCTGCCGCCGGCCAACTATCGCTATCCGTTTATGGCGGAACCCTAGCCATGACGGATTGGATGATCCCTGGAGCTTCTCCAGAAAAACCGGCCGATCCCTGTTGCCTTTGAAATTCGCAGCGGCGTCGTTACCCCGGCAGGTGAGTGATCGTACCCGCCGGAAAACAAAATACGTAATGACCGCGCCATAGCGATCTTGTCCTTGCCAATGGAGGCTACTGTCAAGAGTCAAGATTTGACCCCCTTGACCGTCCTTGTGCCAAGTGACCCTCATGTACCTACGAGTTAGCTTTGGACTAAGGGGTACGGGGCTACTTAAGCGATGGCCGCCGCACTCGATGGCGTGAACGGATCTCCGCCGTTACCGCCGAAAGCTCTAACTATGGCGTCAATCTCCGAACCGTCCAGAACCTCTTTTTCGAGCAACTTCTCCGCAACTTTATGTAGCAGCCGAAGATTGGTTTTTAACAGGTCCTTAGCCCGATGGTAGCTCTCCTGGATAATGCGCCTGACCTCGGCGTCTATTTCAATACCCGTGTTCTCGGAATAGTCTGCCTTCTGCGTAAAATCTCTTCCCAGAAAAATCTCTTCCTCTTTCTTGCCGAAAGTCATCGGCCCGAGCTTTTCGCTCATGCCCCACTCGCACACCATCCGATGCGCGAGATCCGTCGCTTTTTCGATATCGTTCCCCGCCCCCGTCGTTATGTGCTCGAGCACAAGCTCTTCGGCCACGCGTCCGCCGAACAGAATGATTAAATTAGTGAGCAGATATTCCTTGGGATAGGTATGCTTCTCGTCTATGGGGAGTTGCTGGGTGAGGCCTAAAGCCATGCCACGCGGAATGATCGTCACTTTATGGATCGGATCGGCCCCCGGGAGCAGCTTTGCCACCAACGCATGCCCGGCTTCGTGATAAGCCGTGTTGCGTTTTTCTTCGTCACTGATCATCATGCTGCGCCGCTCCGCACCCATCATGACCTTGTCCTTGGCCAGCTCGAGGTCGAGCATCGCGACGTTGTCCTTGTCATTGCGAGCTGCCAACAAAGCCGCTTCGTTTACGAGATTCTCCAAGTCCGCGCCGGTAAACCCGGGCGTGGATCGCGCCAGCACGCGAACGTCCACGTCCGATGACAACGGCACCTTGCGGGTGTGCACCTGCAAGATGCCTTCTCGCCCTTTGATGTCCGGTCGTGGCACTACAACGTGCCGATCGAACCGCCCCGGACGGAGCAACGCGGGATCCAATACATCAGGCCGGTTGGTAGCAGCGACGAGGATAACTCCCTCGTTGGACTCGAATCCATCCATCTCGACCAACAGCTGGTTCAACGTCTGTTCCCGCTCGTCATGGCCGCCACCGAGGCCGGCTCCGCGGTGACGCCCGACCGCGTCGATTTCGTCGATAAAGATGATGCAAGGCGCCTTCTTCTTACCTTGATCGAAAAGGTCACGGACTCGGGAAGCTCCGACGCCGACGAACATTTCTACGAAATCGGAACCGCTGATGCTGAAGAACGGGACTCCGGCTTCGCCCGCGATGGCACGAGCCAACAGGGTCTTGCCGGTTCCCGGCGCCCCCACGAGCAAACAGCCTTTGGGGATTCTGCCGCCAAGTCTCGTGAATTTTTTCGGATCTTTTAGGAATGCGATGATCTCTTGCAGATCATCTTTGGCCTCGTCCACGCCGGCGACATCGCTAAAGGTGACGCGGTGCTGATTCTCCGTAAGTAGTTTCGCGCGGCTCTTGCCAAAGGACATCGCCTTGCCGCCGCCCGCCTGCATCTGGCGCATGAAAAATATCCACACCCCAACCAGAAGCAGCATGGGAAACCAGTTAACCAGGAGCACCATGTACCACGGCGACTCGTCCTCGGGCTTTGCAGCGATTTTCACCTGCTTATCCCGCAATGACTTCACCAGCTTCGGATCATCCGGCTCGAAAG
>JBAQHC010000212.1:0-5538 GCA_049288095.1 Alphaproteobacteria bacterium
GATTGAACACATGGCCTCTCCCTTACCAAGGGAGTGCTCTACCACTGAGCTACATGGGCGACCGTGGCGCAATTGGCCCCGGCAAGAGGCCGTCGTATAACGCGGGGGCCCCCATTTGGGAAGCGGCGCCGGACTTAAACCTTCCGGCCCGCACGTGGAGTAGCAATGAGCGAGAGCCAAGCCGAGAAGCGTCTGGCCGAGGCGCTGCGGGCCAATCTTAGAAGGCGCAAAACCCAGGCGCGCTCCCGGGCCGAAATCGAGCCAAATACATCTCGATTCAGCGGCAATTCCGCCAATGCTCGGCCACTGTCTTCGGTTAAGCCTGAAGAGAATTAGCGGGCGCGGGCGCGCCGAACCGAGGGCGATTTCATGGATAGAATTGCGATAGTGGGCGGCAGGCGGCTCAACGGCCGGATTCCGATTGGCGGCGCCAAGAACGCGGCTCTGCCGCTCATGGTCGCGAGCCTTCTGAGCGAAGCGCCCCTCAAGCTCTCGAATGTCCCCAATCTCGCCGACATTCAGTCGCTCAAGACCATCTTGGCGCAGCACGGGGTTGCGATCGATGAACAAGGCCACAACGTCGCGCTTCAGGCCAAGGCGATCACCTCGACCACGGCGCCTTACGACCTTGTGCGCAAAATGCGCGCGAGCTTTTTGGTCATCGGTCCACTGCTTGCGCGCTGCGGCGAGGCGACAGTGTCGCTGCCGGGCGGCTGCGCGATTGGCACGAGGCCGGTCGATCTTCATCTCATGGGGCTCGAAAAGCTCGGCGCCACAATCAAGCTCGAGGACGGCTATGTCCACGCTACCGCGCGTGGCGGCCTCAAGGGAGCTGATGTCGAATTCCCATTCGTCTCTGTCGGCGCGACAGAGAATTTGATGATGGCAGCGAGCCTGGCTAAGGGCACCACTCGCCTCATCAATGCCGCGCTTGAGCCTGAAATCACGGATCTCGCCGAATGCCTCGCCAAGATGGGCGCCAAGATCTCTGGTGTCGGCACGCGCACGCTCACAATCGAGGGCGTTGCGGCGCTCAGCGGCGCGGCACATAGTGTCATCCCCGACCGGATCGAGACCGGCACCTATCTCATGGCGGCGGCGATGGCCGGCGGAGAGGTTGTGCTTGAGCACACCGAGCCGCGCCATATCGCTGCGGCGATTGATGTCTTGCGCGCCGCAGGGGCGGAAATCGAGACCCGCGGCCGCGAAATCGCGATCCGCCGGGGCGAGCGCCGCTTGCGGGCGGTCGATGTCACGACCGAGCCGTTCCCGGGCTTTCCGACCGATCTTCAGGCGCAGCTCATGGCACTTATGACCCTGGCCGACGGCCAATCCCATATCCACGAGCGCATCTTCGAGAACCGCTTCATGCACGTGCCGGAGCTCGCCCGCATGGGCGCCAAGATCGCCGTCGAGGGCGATCATGCAACCGTAACGGGCGTTGATGCACTTCAAGGCGCCCCCGTGATGGCGACCGATCTTCGCGCCTCGGTTAGCCTGGTCATTGCCGGGCTTGCTGCCGAAGGTCAGACGATCATCAACCGCGTTTATCATCTTGACCGCGGCTTTGAGCGGCTGGAAGAAAAGCTTAGCTTGTGCGGGGCGGATATTCGCCGGCTGAGGGAATAGCGCCTCGGCCGGAGCGAACGGGAAGAGGTCAGCATTGGGATTGAAGCTCATTGCCGAGGACACCGAGGATCTCAAGGTGATCTCTACCCATCTACAGGACGCCCTGGTTCGCGTCGGCGACATCGCTTATCTGCCGCGCAAACGTCGGCTGGCGATCTCGCTCAACCGGTTTTGCTGGGAGGCCCAGCCGTCCAAGGTCGGCGGCAAGGTGGCTTATGCGCGCGTGACGTCCGGGCTTCATTTGGATGGCGTGCTCGGCGTCAAGGCGCGTGGGATGGATCAAAAGAATCTCGAGGGCCTCCTTTATCTCTTGTCGATCGAGCCGAAGATCGACGCTTCGGGCGCTGGAGTGATCGATTTGGTTTTTGCTGGCGGCGCGACACTCCAAGCCCAGGTCGAATGCATCGACGCGACGCTCGCCGATCGCGGCGAGCCGTGGCTCACGGAGCAAAAGCCCGAACATGCGGACGCACCGGCTGCGGGCGTTCGATGAGCGTCAATATTCGTCGGCTGACGACGCGCGATCAGCGTTTCCCCGACATGTTTGCAACGCTCGTTGCCGCCAAGCGCGAAGCCGCGACCGATGTTTCCGGCGTGGTCTCCAAAATTCTCGCGGATGTGCGCAAGCGTGGCGACGGCGCGCTCTTCGACTACACCAAGAAGTTCGACAATCTCGCTTTGACGCGCGAGACCATGACGGTTGCGCCGGGCGAGATCGACGAAGCTATCTTGCTCTGCGATCCCAAGACCCTCGATGCGCTCAAACTCGCGGCCTCGCGCATTAGAGCGTTTCATGAGCGCCAGCGCCCGCGCGATGACCACTTTGTCGATGCCGCCGGAGTCGAGCTTGGCAGCCGGTGGACGCCCCTTGCCGCGGTCGGGCTTTATGTGCCGGGTGGAACGGCGGCGTATCCGAGCTCCGTTTTGATGAACGCGATCCCGGCGCAAGTCGCGGGCGTTTCGCGTGTCGTCATGACGGTGCCGGCACCAAAGGGGCAGCTCAATCCGCTGGTGCTTGCGGCGGCGCGCGAAGCGGGCGTGCACGAAATCTATAAGATCGGCGGCGCGCAAGCAGTCGGCGCGCTCGCTTACGGCACGGCCTCGGTTGCGCCGGTCGACAAGATCATGGGCCCAGGCAACGCTTATGTTGCCGAAGCCAAGCGCCAAGTGTTCGGCATTGTCGGCATCGATTTGATCGCCGGGCCATCCGAAATTCTGGTCGTTGCCGATGCACAAAATGATCCGACTTGGATCGCTGCGGATTTGCTCTCGCAGGCTGAGCACGACCAGGCGGCGCAGGCGATCCTGATCACCGATGATGCCGCATTTGCGACGCGCGTTGCTCAAGCCGTCGATGTGGAACTTGAGACGCTCGGCCGCTCGGCGATTGCGCGCATGAGCCTTGAAGTGCATGGCGCGATCATCATCGTCGAGAACTGGGATCAAGTGCCCGCGCTTGTCGATGCGCTCGCGCCGGAACATTTGGAACTGGCCGTTGAAGCGCCCGAAGCGATGGCCGCGCGCATCCGCAATGCCGGCGCGATTTTTTTGGGCCGCATGACACCTGAAGCGATCGGCGATTATGTCGCCGGCACCAATCACGTTTTGCCGACGGCGCGAAGCGCGCGCTTCGCTTCGGGGCTTTCGGTCTATGATTTCATGAAGCGCACTTCGATCGTCAAATGCGATGCGGCATCGCTTGCGGCAATCGGCGGTGCGGCGGTTGCGCTTGCCGAAGCCGAAGGGCTTGCCGCGCATGCGCGCTCCGTCACCATAAGAACCAACCGGATTTGAGAGATGGCAGAGCCGGCAATCGATCCGCGTCTCAAAGCCATATACAAGATCACAGCCATCGATCTCGATGAGAAGATCCTTGCGCGCCACTCCGCCGATGTCGAGCACGAGCGGCGCGTCGCTATATTCGACCTCTTGGAAGATAATTATTTCCGGCCGATCGGCTCGGGCGGCGGGCCTTATCATCTTCAACTCGGCGTTGAGGAAAATCGCCTGGTCTTGGAGATCAAGCTCGAAGACGGCACACATCACGGCAAAGTCTTGTTGTCCCTTACGCCGCTCCGCCGGATCGTCAAAGACTATTTCATGATCTGCGAAAGCTATTATGACGCGATCAGAAATGCCTCGCCGCAGCAGATCGAAGCGATCGATATGGGCCGGCGCTCTCTGCACAACGAGGGCTCGGAGCTTTTGCGCGAGCGTTTGAGCGGCAAGATCGAGGTCGATCTCGCAACAGCGCGGCGCTTGTTCACGCTGATTTGCGTCCTTCACATCAAAGGCTGACGGGAGGGCGGCCGGGCAGGGCGCAACATGAAGAGCGTCTTGTTCGCCTGTAACCTCAACAGCGTGCGCTCGCCGATGGCGGCGGCAATCGCGCGGCATTATTTCGGCCGCCGGCTGAAGATCGATTCCGCGGGCGTTGAAGCCGGCGAGCTCGATGGTTTTGCAATAACCGTGATGTCCGAGCTCGGTATCGACATTGCAAAATATCGCCCCAAGACATTCGATCGGCTCATCGAGGACGAAGCGGTGTTCGACCTCGTTATTTCGCTCTCGCCCGAGGCGCATCACCGCGCGCTCGAATTTGCGCGCGATAAGCCCACCGAAGTCGAATATTGGCCGACCCAGGATCCGACTATCGCGCTTGAGCTCGGGCTGCCGCGCGAAAGTATTCTGCAGTCGTATCGCGCCGTTTGCGATGCTTTGAGCGAGCGCATTCTCTCTCGCCTGACCCAAGGGCCAGTCGGCACTCTCTAGTTTCATCGCTTCCAAAATCACTTCATCGGCGTCTCCGCGTGAAATTGGGTCTGCCGGGTCTGCCGGTGCGCTAAACCATGGGAGGAACAGCTTGATTTTGGCCCCGCGCGGTTCCATGTTCTCGGCCGTTGACAGCCAAGGATAAGGGATGACGAAAGAGGACTTACTTGAGTTTCCGGGCACGGTCGTCGAGCTCCTGCCCAATGCCACCTTCCGCGTGAAGCTCGAAAACGATCATGAGATCATCGCCCACACCGCGGGGAAGATGCGCAAGAACCGCATCCGGGTGCTCGCCGGGGATAAGGTCCTTGTGGAGATGACGCCCTACGATCTCACCAAAGGGCGGATCACTTATCGCTTCAAGTGAACAAGAGCTCGCCGCAAGGGGCGCCGAGGCTGCCGGCAGATAGGCCGGCGCCGCGCCTTGTGCTTGCGAGCGCTTCGCCGCGCCGGCTGGAGCTTCTGAAGCAAATCGGCATTGTGCCGGATGCAATCGTCGCATCGGAGGTCGAGGAGGCGCCGCTTCCCGGCGAGCTGCCGCGCGCCCTTGCCGCGCGCTTGGCACGAGAGAAGGCGCTCGCAGTGTCTTCTCATCAGTCTACGGATGATCTCGTGCTGGCGGCAGACACGGTGGTCGGTTGCGGGCGACGGATTTTACCCAAGGCTGAAACTGCCGCCGAAACCGAGGCGTGCCTGAAGCTTCTCTCCGGCCGGCGTCATCGGGTGATGACTGGGCTGGCGCTTGCACGCGGCGGCAAAGTCATATCGGAGCGCCTCGTCGAAACGCGTGTCGCATTCAAGCTGTTGTCGCCGGAGGAAATCGCGCGCTACATCGAAAGCGGCGAGTGGCAAGGCAAGGCGGGCGGTTATGCGATCCAAGGCCGCGCGGGCGCGCTCGTGCGCTGGATCGAGGGCTCGTATTCTAACGTCGTCGGCTTGCCGCTTTATGAAGCGGCGGCTCTTCTAGAGGGCGCGGGCTATCGCGCATTCGCGCGCAATGGCTGAGAAGCCGGCGGCGTGCTGGTATGTCGATGAATGCGCGGTCGAGACGCGCATTGCCAGGCTGATCGGCGGCCGCCTCGTTACGCTCAAGCTCATTCCGCATGTGTTGCCGGCGCTCGCCCGTCTGCAAGTGGG
>JBAQHC010000213.1:0-11925 GCA_049288095.1 Alphaproteobacteria bacterium
AGCCACCGCAGGATGTGCCGCTCTGTCTGTGCGATGCCTCGACGGTCAAGGACGAAGAACGTCAGCTCGGTGATGTGTATTACGGCAAAGGTCCCATAGAGAAACGCATGCATCTTGAAGGCACGGGCTATCTTTATAGCCCGACGCATCGCTGGTGCTATTTCCGCGACATGCACAAGAATGAGGTGCTGTTCATCAAGACGTTCGATTCGGATGACACCAAGGCGTGGCGAGTTCCGCATACCAGCTTTGTCGATCCGAGCGCTCCACAGGATGCACCACCGCGCCAAAGCATCGATATTCGTGCCGTCGCGTTTTGGGATCACTGACCGGACTGCTCCTCAAGCCGGCGCCATAATTCCTCGCGAATTGAACGAATCGGCTGCACTTGGGGATCGCTGAGCCGATTTGGCTTGCGCGATGAGGTGATCATGCACTTTCATCAGTGCTTGCTGAGCAGCACACGAGGACGCGGTTTTGTCGAGCAAATCTGACAGCGCCATGCCGAGATACTTGCCGTATGTCTGGCTGGTGCTTTCGGTTAGCGCTCTCGCAATTATATCACGCCTCGAAGGCGCGCAGATACTTCATCGTCTTGGCGAGCTTGAGCCGACGGTCGCTGTGCTGGCATCGTTTGCGTTGATAGGTTTGTGCAGCTTTATCAGCTTTTACGCCACACAAGGAACGCCCATTCCTTCTTTTGTGGTGGCAATTGCTCTCGGCATTGCTGGGCACGAGCTATTTGCCCCGGTTGCTGCAAATCCCGTGATCCTCACATCGCTCGTGACTGGCGGTGCCGCGATTGTCTTGTTCGCCGGTGGTCTTGAGATGCCGCCGCTCGGCAGTTTCATGCAACTCTTCAACAAAGTTGTATTGCTCGCGATACCGGGCGTCTTGCTAACGGGATTGGGGCTTTCATTCGTCGTGGCGGGCGTCAGCCAAGTCCTCGGCTTCGCAATATCCCCGGCAGTCGCGATTCTTCTCGGCGCCATTCTCGCATCCACCGATCCGGCCGCCATCATTCCAGCGCTTCAGAATATCCGCTTCCTCCGCCGCAATGCGAAGGACATCGTAATTGCGGAGAGCGCGGTCAGCGATGTGACCGGATCTCTCTTGACCCTGACATTTCTCCGTCTTCCACTTACCGGTCTTAGCGTCTTTGCTGCGTACAAGGCGCTCGCCACAGCCGAGATAGCGCGCTATTTCGGCGTTCAAGTCTTGTTTGGCGTTCTGTCAGCGGTCGCCGCCTATCTTCTGCTCCGGTTGCTATCGCGGATCAAGCGCAACCATCCCGAAGCCTACGGAGCTGATCTGCTCTATTTTCTTGGTTCTCCCTTCATTGCGTTCGCTAGCGCGGCAGTGTTTGGCGGTAGCGGCTTTCTTGCTGTGTTCCTTGCCGGTCTTATCTTCCACGCCGAAGAGCACATGCGCGCGATCGAGCACCTCTTCAATCAAGTCGTGGACGGCGTCGCCAAGCCGATCATTTTCTTGCTGGTGGGAGCGCTGGTGAATATCAACGCGCTCATTGCGTATGCGCCAGTCGGAATAGCCGTAGCGCTCATCTTCATGTTTGTTCTTCGCCCGGTAATGGTGTTCTCAATGCTCGGGCTCTATTCCTTGTTCCCAAACAGCCCTCGTGCTCTGAGCGTACGCGAGCTCTTGTTCATCTCTTTCGTGCGCGAGACCGGCGCCATTCCGGCCGTTCTTCTCGTAACGGCAGTTTCGGAAATGAGCACTCCGGTCGATGGCCTCGTTGAGATCGGGATGTGGGTTATTTTGCTGACGCTCATCCTCGCGCCTCCGCTAACTCCCTATGTGGCGCGAAGACTCGGAGTGGCGGAATAGCCTTTCGGGTTTCGACGTTCGTCGCGCCCCGGCTTAGTTTGGAGTGCGTGGTGCCACACCCGTGACATAGATCAAAAACACCCAACGATCGGGCTGCTAGTTTCGACTCGCGACTTTCATGTTGACGAGGCAAATCGTCGGCAGGTTGTTGCACGCATGCCTGCCTCCGGAGTTGCAGCGACTCAGTTTACTTCTTGGTGTTGATTTCACCGGCTCACTGTCGAGCCAGTTCGCATCTCTTTGGAAAACAAAATGACGATTGACGCCGGCACGCCCAACCAACGCTCAAGCTCGGGCTATGTCGCGCTGACCGCGGTGCTGGGAATTGCGACGCTCGTCCTGATAATCGCAATCGCGCGCAGCACCGATGCGCTATTCCGCATTCAAATGTGGACGTTCGTAGCGGGTTTCCTTGTCGGCGCTTTCCTGCTCGTCAAGCAGATTGGCGACAGTTACAGCCATAGCGTGACGCAGAGCCGCTATCAGGACAATGTCATAAAAGCTGGCGTCATCGCTTCGATGTTCTGGGCCATCGCAGGGTTTAGCGCGGGGCTCGTTATCGCGCTTCAGCTCGCATATCCAAATCTCTTCTATTTTCCCGATCTGCCTTGGACGAATTTCGGGCGGTTACGGCCCCTTCACACGTCGGCTGTGATCTTCGCGTTTGGCGGCAATGTGCTGATCGCCACATCTTTCTATGTGGTGCAGCGCACGTGCCGTGCGCGCATCGCGAGCGATCTCGGCGCTTGGTTCGTGTTCTGGGGTTATCAGCTTTTCATCGTTGTCGCAGCGACCGGGTATCTCTTGGGGGTTACGCAATCTCGTGAATATGCAGAGCCGGAGTGGTACACCGATATTTGGCTGACGATCGTCTGGGTGGCCTATCTGCTCGTCTTTCTGGGCACGCTTTGGAAGCGCAAAGAACCGCACATTTACGTCGCCAATTGGTTCTATCTCTCCTTCATCGTCACGATTGCGATGCTTCACATCGTGAACAATCTCGCGGTGCCTGTAAGTCTCCTGAGCGCCAAGAGCTATTCGCTCTTTTCCGGTGTGCAGGACGCGCTGATCCAGTGGTGGTATGGGCACAATGCGGTGGCTTTCTTCCTCACTGTGCCGTTTCTTGCCATCATGTACTACTTCGTCCCGAAACGGGCGGAGCGGCCGGTTTATTCCTATCGCCTCTCGATTGTGCACTTCTGGTCGTTGATCTTCATCTACATCTGGGCCGGTCCGCACCATCTGCATTACACCGCGCTACCGCAGTGGACGCAGACGCTCGGCATGACGTTTTCAGTGATGCTTTGGATGCCGAGCTGGGGCGGAATGATCAACGGCCTCATGACGCTGTCTGGCGCGTGGGACAAGTTGAGGACCGATCCCGTCATCCGCATGATGGTGATCTCCATCGCCTTCTACGGCATGTCGACCTTCGAAGGTCCGGTGATGTCGGTGCGTGCGGTCAATGCGCTCTCGCATTACACGGATTGGACTATCGGTCACGTGCATTCCGGCGCGCTCGGCTGGGTCGGTTTTATTTCTTTCTCCGCGCTCTATTGCATGACGCAATGGCTGTGGAAGCGCGATCAGCTTTATTCGAAGGCTCTTGTCGAGTGGCATTTCTGGATCGCGACGCTGGGCATTCTTCTTTACATCACATCGATGTGGGTGACCGGCATCATGGAAGGCCTCATGTGGCGCGAATACACGCCGCTCGGCTTCCTCAAATATTCGTTCATTGAAACGGTTGAGGCGAAGCACTTGGGCAACGTAATACGTGCGCTCGGGGGAGGCATGTTTCTCTCCGGCGCGCTCATCATGGTCTATAATTTGTGGCGCACGGCCCGCGGCGACGTCGCGTCGCGTGAAGCACCGGGCGCGCTCGCTCCGGCGGCGGCGGAGTGAGCGTCATGATGGATCGCCATGCCATACTCGAGCGTCACTCTCTCCTGCTCGTGATTGCCATTCTGATCGTGGTTTCGATTGGTGGGCTCATCGAGATAACGCCGCTGTTCTACCTCGAATCCACTATCGAAAAGGTCGATGGCATGCGCCCATACACGCCGCTTGAATTGGCCGGGCGCAACATCTATGTGCGGGAGGGCTGTTATTTGTGCCACAGCCAGATGATCCGGCCACTGCGTGATGAGGTCGAGCGCTATGGCCATTACAGCCTCGCCGCTGAGAGCATGTATGACCATCCGTTTCAGTGGGGCTCGAAGCGCACTGGCCCCGATCTTGCGCGCGTCGGCGGCAAATATTCCGACGAATGGCAGAGGCAACACTTGATCGATCCGCGCTCGGTTGTTCCGGCCTCGATCATGCCGCCTTATGCTTTTCTTGCGAAAACGCCCTTGGATACATCGCAAATTCAAGCAGACTTGGTGGCCAACCGGCGCGCCGGCGTTCCTTACACGGGCGATATGATCAAGAATGCGCTGTCCGATCTCAATGGTCAGCTTGATCCTCTGTCAGACGAGCACGACGGTTTCGCGAAGCGCTATCCCAAGGCAATAGCGCGCGATTTCGATGGCGATCCCGATGACCTCACGGAGATGGATGCGTTGATCGCCTATCTTCAGATGCTCGGCACGCTTGTCGACTTCAAGCAGTACGATCCCAAAGTCAATTCACGTTGATCGAAATGAGCTACGAAACCGTCGCCAGATTTGCGCAAGATTGGGGGCTCGTCTATTTCGGGCTCATGTTCGTGGGCGTGCTCGTCTATGTGTTCTGGCCGCGCAACAAGAAGGGCTTTGATGAAGCTGCGCGCCTGCCGCTCGAAGAGGATGATGAGCGATGAGCGATAAGCCGGAAATCGACGAACACTCGGGCGTTGAAACCACTGGCCATGAGTGGGACGGCATCAAGGAGCTCAACAATCCGCTGCCCCGGTGGTGGCTGATTGTATTCTACGCGTGCATCCTGTTCGCCATCGGCTATTGGGTCTTTATGCCTGCCTGGCCGGCCTTTCCCGGCTTTCAGGGTTACACGAAAGGGCTCCGCGACTACTCCGACCGGCTGATGGTTGATAAAGACCTTGCGGTCCTTGATGCGCAGCGCGCTGTCTTCGCAAAGCGATTGGCTGTGATGCCGCTCGCCGACGTCGAAAAGGATCCTCAGCTCTCGGACTTTGCGCGGGCAGCCGGCCACGCGGCATTTGCCAATAATTGTGCCCCATGCCACGGCTCGGGAGCTCAGGGCGCTTTCGGCTATCCCAATCTCAACGACGATGATTGGCTGTGGGGCGGCACGCTCGACGATATCAGACATACAATCACAGTCGGTGTGCGCTCGACCGATTCGAGCACGAGGATGAGCCAAATGCCGTCCTTCGGCAAGGATGGCTTGTTGAAGCCCTCGGAGATCGATGATCTCGTCGAATATGTCGTTCATCTTTCCGGTCGGCAGGCGAATGCCGAGGCGGTCGCTCGTGCAGCGCCTATCTTCGCCGCCCAATGCGCCATTTGTCATGGTGCCGACGGCAAGGGCAGCCGTAAAGTCGGCGCACCGAACCTGACTGACGGCATTTGGCTTTACGGTGGTGATCGCAAGACAATTCGCGAAACCATCTGGAATTCGCGCAGCGGCGTTATGCCGACTTGGGGCGGACGGCTGGACAATATGACGATTGACGCATTGACGGTATATGTCCACTCGCTTGGGGGCGGCGAGTAACCCCTTGGGCATTGATTATGAACGAGTTGCCGAAAGTGTTGAAGTCGCGCCACGACGCCGACGCCATCGAGCGCATCGACGTAGAGGCCGTCAACAAGACTGAGCGCCGGCAGCTCTACAAGAAACGCGAGCCGATCTATCCCAAGCTCGTTCACGGCCGCTTTCGCGCTCTCAAATGGGCCGTGATGGCGATAACGCTCGGCGTCTATTACGGCTTGCCATGGGTGCGGTGGGATCGCGGGCCGGGAGAACCAAGCCAGGCAGTCCTTGTCGATTTTCCCGGACAACGCTTCTATTTCTTCTTTATCGAGATCTGGCCGAACGAAATCTACTACATCACCGGCCTATTGATCTTCGCGGCGCTCGCGCTTTTCCTCGTCACGTCGCTATTCGGGCGCGTGTGGTGCGGCTATGCCTGCCCGCAGACGGTTTGGACGGATCTCTATATCGCAGTCGAGCGCCTGGTTGAGGGAGACCGCAACGCACGTATGCGGCTTGCCAAGGAAGGATGGAACGCCGGCAAGATTGCCAAGAGAATCACGAAGCATGCGCTATGGCTGTTGATTGCGGCAGCCACAGGCGGAGCATGGATCTTCTACTTCCATGACGCGCCGACGGTATTCCCTGAGATCTTCACCGGCCACGCGCCCGCAACGGCCTATGACTTTCTCGGTATCCTCACTTTCACGACCTACGCGCTCGCCGGAACCATGCGCGAGCAAGTGTGCACCTATATGTGTCCATGGCCGCGTATTCAGGCAGCGCTGACGGACGAGGACGCGCTCTCGGTCACCTATCGGCGTGATCGCGGGGAGCCCAGGGGCCCTCACAAGAAAGGCGATAGTTGGGAAGGCCGCGGCGACTGCATTGATTGTGCTCAGTGCGTCGCAGCCTGTCCCATGGGGATCGACATAAGGGACGGCGACCAGCTTGAATGCATCAATTGCGCACTCTGCATTGATGCGTGCGACAGCATCATGAAGAGAGTCGGGCGCCCATTGGGCCTCATTGCTTATGACACGTTGAAAAACGTGACACGCCGATCGAATGGCGAACCCGCTGTCTATCGATTTATCCGAGCACGCACGATCCTCTACGCCATAGGAATTCTTGTCGTTGCGGGCATCATGTTGTTCGCTCTGGCACATAAGCGAACGATCGATTTAAGCGTCGAGCGCGACCGCAACCCGGCTTTTGTGCGCCTCTCCGATGGCTCGGTTCGCAACGGTTATACGATCCGTATCGAAAATCGAGCACCGCGCACGGCAAGTTTTGCGGTCAAAGTCGAAAGCAAGGTTCCATACGAAATGAAGACCGTTGGCATCGAGCCGGAAACCGCTCCGCTCGCGATCTCGCTGAAGTCCGGCGAGGATCGCACCTTGCGCGTCTATCTCACGCTCAAAGCGAAACAGGTGGCACAAGCAGCGCCCCTTCCGCTGGAGGTTGAAGTCATCAATCTCAGCACCAACGAAGAGCGCAGCGAGAAGACGACATTCCTGACAGGAGCGCAGCCATGAGTGCGCGGGAGTTTCGGCTGACTGGGCGGCATGTGCTGATGATGCTCGTGGCCTTCTTTGGTATCGTCTTTGCGGTCAATGGCGCCTTCATCTACTACGCGCTTAAGACTCATCCCGGCGATGATGTGCAAGATGCCTACGTTGCTGGCGTCGAATACAATCGAGAGCTTGCGGAAAAACGCGAGCAGCAGAAGCTCGGATGGCAGGCGAGCCTCTCCGTGAAGGCCGATGCGCGCAACGGCCAGTTCATCGAGGTCGCATTTGCGGATGCCAAGGGGGAGCCGCTGCTCGGGCTTAAGGTCAACGCGATGCTGCGCAGCCCCGTTGTAGCATCTCTAGATCGGCCCCTTAAATTCGTCTCCGCTGGCCTTGGCATCTTTCGCGCAGACGTCAATGAACCGCGAGCCGCCCAATGGGATCTCATCATCGAGGCGCGCAATGACACGGGTGAAGTCTTTCGTTTAAGGCACCGGCTATGAGTATTGCGCTTGAGGCCGGCGCGCTGCGCGAAGCGCGTGAAAGGCCAAACCCCATCGATCCAACTCCTTATGTGCGCAACAGAAAGGACGGCGCTCACTCATTGGAGCTTGCTGTCACAGGCGCCCACTGCGCCGGATGCCTGCGCAAGATCGAAACAAATGTTGGAAAGCTCGCAGGTGTAACGGAGGCGCGGTTAAATCTCTCGACCGGCCGCATGCACGTCGCCTGGCAAGGCGCACTCAGTCCCGCCGCAATCACGGAGACATTGACGCGGCTCGGCTATCCGTCGGCTCCGTTCGATCCTGAAGCCGTTACCACCCAGGTGGATCGAGAAGGGCGAAAGCTGCTTGCTTGTCTCGCCATCGCCGGATTTGCCGCCGGCAACATCATGCTGTTCTCGATCGGGCTCTGGACGGCGCATGGCGACGATATGGGGATGGCGACACGCACATTTCTGCACTGGGCGTCGTGCCTCATTGCTCTGCCCACGGCGGCGTATGCCGGCCGGCCGTTTTATCTTTCCGCCTGGCGCGCGCTCAAATCCGGGCACGCGAACATGGATGTACCGATTTCGCTCGCGGTGTTGCTTTCGCTCGGCATGAGCATCTATGAAACGATCCATAATGGGCGTTACGCCTATTTCGACGCGGCGACGTCGCTCCTCTTCTTGCTGCTCATCGGACGTTGGCTTGATCACCGCTTGCGTTTTCGCGCAGGCGAGGCGGCACGAAGTCTCATCGCGCTTCAATCGGCTCCTGCGCGCCGTATCGAGCGAGACGGCAATGTCGTTGCCGTCGCTGCGCGCGATATCGAGCCGGGCGACAGGTTGCTCGTTGCCCCCGGCGAGCGCGTTCTCGTCAATTCGACAATCAAGGAAGGTAGCTCGGAGTTCGACTTATCGATGCTAACGGGCGAAAGCGCGGCCGTTGCATTGGGGCCGGGCGCGGTAGTGCCGGGGGGAGCGCTCAATCTCTCAGACCGCATTGTCGCCACCGCGACCGCGCGCGCGGCAGATTCGCTTGCGGCTGAGCTTGCGCGCTTGGTCGAGGCTGGAACGCAATCGCGCGCTCGCTTCGTGCGTATAGCCGATAAAGCGGCGCAGCTTTACGTGCCGATCGTCCATACACTCGCAGCGTTGACTTTCGCGGGCTGGTGGATGCTGGGTGACGTCGGCTTCCGCGCTGCGCTCATGAATGCGGTCGCGGTTCTGATTATCACTTGCCCGTGCGCGCTTGGGCTTGCCGTGCCGGCGGTACAGATTGTGGCGAGCGGCCGGCTCTTCCACCGGGGCGTGCTCGTGAAATCCGGCGATGGGCTTGAGCGTCTCGCCCAGGCCGACACGGTCGTGTTCGACAAGACCGGCACGCTCACGCGGGGAAAGCCGCAACTAGCGCGAGGGCAAGTGCTCGATGGAAGCGCACTTCAGCAAGCCGCCCTCCTTGCACGCATTAGCCGACATCCGCTTGCGCTCGCGATTTCGCAGGCAGCTGGGCCCGGGCCCGTGAGCGATGATGCGCGCGAATTTCCGGGCAATGGCATAAGCGGTACCATCGATGGCGTGCCCGCAAAGCTTGGTCATCGCGCTTTTGTTACGGGCGAAGCGGACCGTGGCGGTATGGAGCTCTGGCTGCACATCGGTGACGCGCCGCCGCGGTGCATCCAATTTGAAGACGCCTTGCGCGCTGATGCCGCTCAAACCATCCGCGAGCTTGAAAGGCTCGGCCTCAGAATCGTGATGCTCTCTGGGGATACCGAAGAAACTGCGAGCCATGTCGCTAGAGAACTCGGCATCGATGAATGGCTTGCGCGGCAGACGCCGACGGAGAAGACCTCTTATCTCGCCAAGCTCGCGAAAGAGGGCTGCCATGTTTTAATGATCGGCGACGGTCTTAACGATGCGCCATCGCTGGCGAGTGCTTTTGTCTCCATGTCGCCGGGCGAGGCCGCCGATGCAGCGCAGGCGGCAGCCGATTTCGTTTTTCAAGGCGAACACCTTGGTCCGATCGTTGAGGCTGTGAGAGTTGCCCGCCGTGCTCGCTCACGTGTATTCGAGAATTTCTTTTTCGCCGCGCTCTACAACATTTGTGCTATTCCGCTTGCCGTCCTTGGTCTCGTGACTCCATTCATCGCTGCGATCGCAATGTCGTCTTCATCTCTTATTGTGACTCTCAACGCGTTGCGCCTCGTGGGCGGGCGGAAGGTTTCAAAGTGACAGCACTCCTCCTTCTCGTTCCCGCAGCGCTATTCCTTGGGCTCTTAGGGCTCGTTGCTTTTCTATGGTCGCTCCGGAGCGGACAGTTCGAGGACCCTAAAGGTGCCGCCGAGCGCATCCTTCTTGACGATGAAGACGACGATCAGCCGGAGGTGCCACCGCGCGGCGCAAGCTCTTCGTAAGCGTGCCATGTGGCATGGCCAACTAGCGGAAAAACGAAGATGAGGCCGATAAAGAGCGTCGCGAGGCCGAAGCTGATGAGAAGAGCGATAAGCCAAGCCCACAGCAACATTGGCCCCGGATTGCGCTTCACGGCGTCAATGCTTGCCATGATCGCCGTCACAAAATCGATCTCGCGGTCCATCAGCATAGGGACGGAAATCGCGCTGACCGCGAACACGACAAACGCGATCACGCCTCCGATCAAGGTCCCAATGATGATGAGGGCGAGGCCGTTCGATGTGCTGAGAGCGAACGTCACGAAGTCGTTGAGGTCCGGGTAACCGTTGGACACGAGAAGCGCGAACAACAAGGTCGCGATACGCATCCAAACGAGAATGAGAAACATTAGTCCGAAGCCAAGATAGAAGAGTTGCACGCGCGAGGCCGTGCGCACGAATAGAATGTCTTTGAGCTTGAAATCCTCTCCGGCCTCATAGCGCCGGCTCATTTCATAAAGGCCTACAGCGAGGATCGGACCGATAAGCATGAAGGCGCCGGCAAGGACCGGAATGAGGGCCGAGAAGCCGAGCGTCCAACAGGCGCCCGCAAGCGCCAGCCCAATCAACGTCAGCGCGGCGCCGTAACCAAGGCTATAGACCGGCCTGCGCCAGGTGTCGCGCCAGCCTTGACCAAGCCATCGCCACGGCGCCTCCAACGAAACTTGGGCGACTGTGTGTGAACGAGTAACCGTGGCGCTCAAGGTGATCTCTCAGCGCTGTTGTTGTTGGCTGCGAGTGTCGCGCGGGCTTAGCGCTGCGCGATATGCATCCTAGCACGAGTCGGAATGGCAGAGTGAAGTCCTGCCGGCTCTGTGTACTAAGGCATCGCCGCGGGTTATGGATGCCCGCCTTCGCGGGCAAGGCACCGATGATTCCAATTTTGAGCACGACGCTTTAGGGACTTTGGGCTCGCCCTCCACTCGCTTTCTGCAGATTCTGCAAATAAAACGCATTGGCGGCGGGATGTTGTTCGCCACAAAAAAGGGGAAGGGTTCGGCGATGTCCCGGAACCGATTTCTTCGAATATGATCTCGACTAGACCGAGGGAGGAGAAATTGCCAGAGGGCTATAAGCGCATCGCGACAGAAGAGGCCTGGAGTATTCCCGAAATCCCGAAGGCGCAGCTCGCGCTTTTGAACGGGCCATGCCCGCCGGATGATCCGTCTTTGCGGATGGGCGCGATGTTCGCTTCATTCCCTGAGCTCCAAGAGCAGCTCTGCGACATCGGTGAAGGGCGTATCCAGCGCATGGATGAGCTCGGCATCGACCGTCAGCTCCTGCTGCTCACCGCACCAGGCGTTCAGCCACTCGACGCGCGCACCGGAACGGAGCTCGCGGCGCTGTCGAATGATCGCCTCGCTGAAGCCTGCCGAAAATATCCCAATCGTCTTTCCGGCCTTTTGGCATTCGCGCCGCAGGACGTGAAGGGCGCAGTGAAAGAGATTGAGCGCGGCATGAAGAAACTCGGACTCAACGGCGCGGTCCTCAACTCGCATACTCAGGGCCACTATCTCGATGAGAAGCCGTTCGAGCCAATCTTGGAAGCGCTCGAAGCCAATGATGCGGCGCTTTATATTCACCCGACGAGCCCGCCGGCGAAGTGGGTGCACCCTTACGAATTCCGCAGCTTCACCGGCGCGCTCGCCGGGTTCACGCATGAAGTTTGGATGCACGCGCAAGGCCTGATCTTCTCAGGCGCGTTCGACCGTTATCCGAAGCTCCGCCTGGTGATCGGCCATATGGGCGAGGCGATGCCGCTCTTGCTTTACCGTTTTGATTGGATGCAGAACAACGCCGATGGCCGGCCGGGCTTGAGAGGCGGGCAGCCTGCGGTCAAGCTTAAACACAAGGTATCACATTATTTTCGCCACCATATTTGGATCACGACCAGCGGCGTTGCGTGGGAGCCCGCGATTAAGTTTTGCCAGCAAGTGCTGGGTCCAGATCGCGTGCTTTACGCTATGGATTATCC
>JBAQHC010000214.1:0-2877 GCA_049288095.1 Alphaproteobacteria bacterium
AGACAGGCGTGACGACCGTCGAATACGGCCTGCTCGCCGCCTTCGTTCTGTGTGCGATCATCGGAATGCTTTTCCTGATCAGCCCCCAAGTGCCGATCCCGTTTCAGCGGATCAGCGACGGCATCACGGGCACCGCCGGCTCGTAAACGCGAGCCCCAGCTTAGCCGAAGCGGCCGGTAATATAGTTCTGGGTCTTTGGATCGATCGGGTTGGTGAACACCTCATTGGTGTCGCCGAATTCGATGAGCTCACCCAAATACATAAATGCCGTGTACTGAGAAACGCGCGCTGCCTGCTGCAGATTGTGCGTCACAATCGCGATTGTGTAATTTTCTCTGAGCTCGTCAATTGTCTCTTCGACTTTAGAGGTCGATATCGGATCAAGCGCCGAAGCCGGCTCATCGAGAAGGATCACTTCGGGCCGCGTGGCGACCGTTCGCGCAATGCAAAGGCGCTGCTGTTGACCGCCCGAAAGGCTAAGGCCGCTGCTCGAGAGCTTGTCCTTCACCTCATCCCATAGCGCCGCCGCGCGCAGCGCCTCCTCGACCCTATCGCGCAATTCCGAACCGGGCAGGCGCTCATAGAGTTTGATGCCGAACGCGACATTGTCGAAGATCGTCATCGGAAACGGCGTCGGCTTTTGGAATACCATTCCGACATGAGCGCGCAACAGGTTGAGATCCTGACGCGAGCTCAAGATGTCAACGCCATCAAGCAGAACCTCGCCCTCAGCGCGCTGATCGGGGTAAAGCGCATAAATTCGATTGAGAGTGCGCAAAAGCGTTGACTTGCCGCAGCCTGACGGGCCCATGAACGCCGTCACCGCATGTTCGATGAGTGGCAGGGTAACGTCTTTGAGGGCCCTCGTCTTGCCGTAGTAGAACGACAGATCGTTGATCGCGATCTTGATGTTGCCTTCAATCGAACCGTTGATCTCGGTCATCGTCTATCCCCGGACACCAACACGCGCGCAAGTGCGCTCAAGAGCAGGACTGTCGCCGTCACGACAAGAGCGCCCGCCCACGCGAGATTGTGCCAGCCCTCGTACGGGCTCAGAGCGAACTGAAAAATGACATATGGCAGACTTGCAATAGGTTGCGTAAGGTCAGTGCTCCAGAATGGGCTATTAAGGGCGGTGAACAAAAGGGGCGCGGTCTCGCCGCTGATGCGCGCAACCGCCAGAAGGAGTCCGGTCAAGACTCCCGCACGTGCAGCGCGCCACAAGATATTTCTTATGATCAGCCCTGCTGGTGCGCCCAGCGCCGCCGCCGCTTCGCGCTGCGAATCCGGAATGAGCATGAGCATGTTCTCGCTTGTGCGTACGACCACGGGGACGACGATGACTGCAAGCGCAAGCGCGCCAGCAAGGGCGGAAAAGTGCCCGGTCGGCACGACGACAAGCTCGTAGACAAATAGACCGACCACGATCGAAGGCGCGCTCAATAGGATGTCATTGAGGGTGCGGACTATCGCAGCGAAGCGACCGTATCTTCCGTACTCGGCGAGATAGCTGCCCGCCAAAATGCCGATTGGGGTACCAATCACCACGGCAATGGCAATCATGATCAAGCTTCCGATCATCGCATTTGCCAAGCCTCCACCCGTGCCTGGCGGCGGCGGAGTTTCCAGCAGGAAGAGGTTCGCATTGATCCCCCCTATGCCATTGGCCACCAATGTCCACAGAATGGCAGTCAGCCAAGCCAGACCGAACAATGCCGCCGCAACGGCGCCCGTCATGAAGAGTCCATTGCGCAGCTTGCGCATTGGGTAAACGCCGCTGTTCATCAGTTGCCTGCCCCCGCCCGCCGTGCAACGCCGCCCAACATGAGCTGCGCGGCAGCCAGAACGACAAATGTGATGAACATCAGAAACAGCCCGCCCGCCAGCAAAGCCGATAGGTACAGGTCGCCAACTGCTTCGGAGAACTCGTTCGCGATTGCTGCTGAGATCGTCGTGCCCGGCGCGAACAAGGAGACGCTGATCTTGTTGGCATTACCGATCACGAAGGTGACAGCCATGGTTTCACCAAGCGCACGTCCAAGGGCTAGCATCGATGCACCTACGACGCCCTGCCGCGCATACGGCATAACAACTCGCGTCGTTACTTCCGAGACGGTACAGCCAAGTCCATAGGCAGCTTCCTTCAACACGGGCGGAACAATATCGAACACATCGCGCGTGAGCGAGGAGATGAGCGGCAGAATCATGATCGCGAGGATCAACGAAGCCGTGAATATGCCGACCCCGAAGGGTGGGCCCGCAAATAGTTGTGACAAGCCGGGAATATCGCCCAGCGCATCAATGATCCACGGCTGCAAAGTGTGCTGAAAGAACGGCGCGAATACGAAGAGGCCCCAGATGCCGTAGATGATGCTGGGAATGCCGGCAAGAAGTTCAATTGCTGTTCCGATCGGCCTGCGCAACGGCCGCGGGCACAACTCCGTTAAGAATACCGCGATACCGATGCCTATCGGAGTGGCAATCAGCATCGCGATCGCCGAGGTAACAAGCGTCCCATATATTTGGTGAAGGATTCCAAACTTCTCCGTCACTGGATTCCAGTTGCTCGTGACGAAAAAATTAAGGCCGAACTTGCGTAGCGCCGGATAAGCACCGTCTAACAGCGCAACGAACATTCCAATGAACGTGAGAAGCACGAAGAATGCGGCGGCCCAAGTCACCCAGCGGAATGTCGCATCCGAACGCTCGAGCCGCTTCGCGACTGCAGCTTTCGACGAAGCATTACTCGCATCAAGTGTCGTCACAGCCGCCCCAGTAGGAACATACATGAACTTGACCGCCTCCACCCGCCCCCCGGCGGATCGCACTTAGTTTTGGCCATCAAAGGGAGGAAAGCCCCTCAATAGAGGGTGGGAT
>JBAQHC010000215.1:0-7861 GCA_049288095.1 Alphaproteobacteria bacterium
GATTTGCTTGCCGTAGCGCCGCAGCCAGATGTGCGGCGCGCGAAGGCCCGGCTCGCCTGACGTCTCGCGCGGATCAACGCTTATGTCGCTGCGCGCGCCCGGTTCCGCCACGATCGCGTTCGAGCGATAGCGATAGCCGAGCTCGATGTTGAAGTCGTGGGCGAGCGGCTCGGTCTTGGTCGTTGACTGAAGCCACGGCGCAGTGCGCGCGATATAACGTGCGAAGGCCTGCTCCACGGTGAACTTGCCGACCGGCTTGCGTTCGGCTTCATAGCTGTCGAGCAATTCTGCGCGCGCCTCGCCTTTCAGCACGGCGGCGAGCTTCCATGCGAGATTGTGCGCATCATGAATCCCGGTGTTGCCGCCGAAGCCGCCATTCGGCGGCATGAGATGCGCGGCATCGCCGGCAATGAACACGCGGCCCTTGCGATAGGTCTCGGCAACGTCGGCGGTGGCGCGCCAGCGCGCGACGCCATCGATCTTGACCGGGATATCGGCGCCTATCCCTGCGCGGACAAATTCGATGAGCTTGGCTTCGCTCGTGTCGGCGGCGGCGTTGGAGGCGGCGACCGGATCGCGCTTGGGATCGCCCACCGTGTTGACGACAAGAAAGCCCGATGTTTGCGCGCGGTTCATACGGAAGAAGCCGCCGATCAGGGGATTGTTGACGTAGACGAGGCTGATTGCCTTGTCGCCGAGCCAGGGCGATAAATCGGCGGAGAAATAGATCGTCATCGAATTCGAGAACACGCCGCGGCCTTGATAGCCGATGCCGAGAAGCTCTCTCACTTTTGAATGCGCGCCATCGGCGGCAATCAAGTATTTGCCGTTGAGCGTTTGCTCTGCGCCGGTGTCGACATCCTTCACGCGCAGGGAAACGCCGCCCGCATCTTGCTCGACGCTGACGGTCTCATGGCCGGTCAGGATTTGGGCGCCGCTCTCTCGCGCCTTTTCGCGCAAGATCGGCTCAAGATTCGGCTGATTGAGGAACAGGCGCCGGCACGGCGAAACCGCTTCGACGCCTTCGTTCAAATTGCCAATCACGTCAGCGAGCTTTTTGCCGGCGACGCAATCCATCGCGATGATCGCACCCTCGGGCACGAAATCCTGCCGCGAGCCATCGCGCACGCGCTCCTCGATTCCGGCGATGCGGAACATCTCCAATGTGCGCATGTGGAAGAACGCGGCGCGCGGCAGCGGCGAAGTGGTTTTGAGCCGCTCCACGACAAGCGAGCGTATCCCGTGCTGCGCGAGAAACATTGCCGACGAAAGGCCAATGAGGCCGCCGCCGGCAATCAGCACCGGCGCTTCTCTATCTTGTTCGATGGCTTCACTCACTTGCGTCCCCGATTGTTGTTGTCCCCCTCCCTCTGGGAGGGGTAATTTCCTGTCATCCCGTGCGCACTGCGGCGCGTAGCGACGCTGTGCAGACACGGGATCTAGTCAGTCGCCGGACTAGATCCCGGATCTGCGAAGCAGCACTCGCGTGCTGCATCGCGTCCGGGATGACAACTAGCTAAGCCGAGGCGCGGGCGCGTTGTGAGCCGCGCCAGGCGTTCGGATCGGTGAGGTTCGGCATGGCAAGCGCGTCCTTCACGCCCTTGCGATCGGAAATGCGGCGATCCCAATCGAAGAAGCGCGGATACTTCTTCTCATTGACATCATCCGTCGGCGGGCGCTTGGAGATGCCGACCGACATCGCCGCGACCGAAACATCGGCAAGTGTGAATTGATCGCCCGCGAGAAACTTCGTTTCGCCGAGCTGTGCCTCGATCTTTTGATACGAGGTCTGCACCTGGCGCGCCCAGTTATCGAGCTGCTCCTTGGTGTAGCCCTGCTTCGCCGCTATGCGCCACTTGTCCTGCTGCTCCTTGAGCGGAATCTGCTTCAATTTCTCCTCGAACTCTTCGGGCGTCAGCTGATCGGTGAGATTGTGAATGAAGCTGTTCCAGGCGATGTAGGAGATCGCCGGGCACATATATTCGTCGACGAATTTCGTCCAGATCCGCATGCGCGCGCGCCAATACGGATCGGCGGGGCGGAGCGGCTTCTCGGGATGGATGTCGTCGAGATATTCGTTGATGACGGTCGATTCGACGATCACCTTGCCGTCATGCGAAAGCGCCGGCACTTGGCCGTTCGGGTTGATTTTCTTGAACCAGTCCGAATGCTGCTCGAACTTGTGCAGATTGACATAGTGGCTGGTGAAGGGAACTTCTTTTTCCTTGAAGGCGATCAGCACCTTCAAGCTATTGGCTCCCGGTTCGGCGTGATAAAGGTCGAGCATTTTCGTTCCCTCGTGACTTTGTTGCCTCAACGCGCTCTGTGGCGTCCGAGGTTGATTTTAGCGCGGTCGAGATGGTGGTGTCTCCCTCCCCCTCCGTGGGGAGGGCTAGGGTGGGGGGCGAGCGATGACTCTTCGCGGCGCTTTGAAAACCCGAACCCCCCACCCGAAACGCTTTGCGTTTCGACCTCCCCCACAAGGGGGAGGTGGTGTGGCAAGCAGGCTAATTCGCCGAAGGCTCCGGCTTGGCCATGGGCGGCGGCAGACGTGAAACCGCCGATTGAGCGATTTTAAGCAGCACCGCGGGCAAGTTCGGCACCGCCGCAGTCTCGCCCGCAACGCCAATGGCGATGAGCCGCGGGCCCTTGCGCGAAATGTAAGTCGCCGAGCTCTGATCGGTCGCGAGATAAACATCCTCACCGAGCCCGCTTGATTGGACGGGCGCAATCTTCGCATCGCCCGCCGCCTTCACCGCGTCGATGTCGTGCTTCAGCGCCGCGACGCCTTCGCTGACGGTCTTGAAATCGAGCAGCATCATTGCGAAGACGCGCACCTTTCCCTCGTAGCGGCACGAGGTGGCGATCGCTGCAGGGTGATCATCGTCGGCTGCCGGCCCAGACGATATGGGGGTTGGCGGCGTTTCACCGAGAACCGTGGCGATGTCGCTCGCGCGCACGGCCGCGCAGACATTGCTCGCCGTGAACGCGTGCGCGAGCGCCGGGTTGAAGAGAGCGGCAATGAGCGCCGCGCAGACAAATCGCGCGGCGCGTGCCGTCATCGCGAGGCAGTCTGCGTGCGCTCGATCACCGATTGCGTGAGCTTGAGCAAGGCAGGCTTAAGCGTATCGGGATCGGCATCGGACCAATCCGTGCCCACGCTGACAAAGCGCGTACCGGACAGCACGAAGTAGGTTCCCTTCTTCACGATCGTGCCTTGCTGGGTTTCGGTCGTGTCCGTCTCCACCGTGCTCGTCACCCAATAGGCATCATCGCCGACGCCGGCTTCCTGCGAGACGTTTGGGGTCCGGCCCGAGGCATCAGCCGCGGATTTGATGTTATCGATCGCCTGGCCAAACGCCTCTTTCGCCCCGTCGGCTGTCGGGAACAGATTGGAAATGACCGTCACGTGGCCGCTCTCGCCATCGAACTGGCAGCGCGTCTTGGTCACGGCGGCATTATCTTCGTCCGGCATGGGGCCATCTTGCGTCGGATCGGGCAGGACGCGTCCGATTACCTGCGCGACGTCGGCGTTGCGTGCAATCGTGCAGACATCCTTCGCCTTCTTTGCGACATTGACCGCCTGTGCCGGGCTGACGAGAAGCGCGGTGCCTGCCAAGCAGGCCAGCACGCCGGCTACCGACGCAAATCCAACTACACGCCAGCGCGGCGCCACACCTCTTGCAACTTTACTCATCCTTCAAGGCCCTCATGCTGCTCATCAGGGGATCATTGCATCAAAAGATAGTTCGGTCACGCTTGGCGGCCATCACGCTTTTAGCGAGCTTTCCCCAAGCGCGGGCGCGCTCGTGACTTTGGGCTAGCGTCTCCGTATTGCGGGCGTCCTCGCGCAACAGTTTCCGATAGCGTTTGAGACGCTCCGCATCAAGTGTGCCGGTGGAAATTGCATTTTGCACCGCACAATCCGGCTCGCTCTCATGCTCACAATTCCGAAACCGGCATTGGGCGCCAAGCTCGGAAATATCCGTAAACACCTCCCCGATGCCGGATTCGACGTCAGTCAGGCGAATTTCCCGCATGCCAGGGGAGTCGAGGAGCCAGCCGCCCGCGCGCAATGGGTGTAGAGAGCGCACGGTTGTGGTGTGCTTGCCCTTGTCGTCGCCGGCGCGAATGCCGTCCGTTTCGGCAATTTCGGCGCCCGAAAGCGTGTTGAGCAAGGTGGATTTGCCGACGCCCGAGGAGCCGACAAGCGCAATCGTTTGCCCCGTGCCGCACCATGGCTCGAGGCAGGCGATGTCCTTTGGGGCGCGCGCATCCAGCGCCTCGACCATCAGGCCGGGCATCAGGCGCAACGCGGCGGAAACATAGTTACGCATGTCTTGCGCAAGGTCCGCTTTGGTCAACACAATGAGCGGCGTCACCGCCGCCTCGCGCGCGAGCGCCAAATAGCGTTCGAGCCGTGCGACATTAAAATCCTGATTGCATGAAGACACGATGAACAGCGTGTCGACATTGGCGGCGATAAGCTGCGCGCGCACACTGGTGCCGGCGGCCCGCCGTTTGAACAAGCTGCGGCGCAGCAAAATCTTCCGTGGACGGAAGTTCTCTTTATCGACGAGAAGCCAATCGCCGATTGTGGCCACAGTTTCGCCATCATCGCCTTCGCTGAAAGGCGCCACGCGGCCCTGGTAGTGCGGCCCCATGACTTCGAGGGCGTTGCGGTGAACCGCGGTGACGCGTACCGGCAAGCTCGTGTTTCTCGCGGCTTTGTCGAGCTGCGATTCGAAATGGCTGTTCCAACCGAAATCGGCAAGCGTCGGCGTGGACGAAGTAATCATGCCCGCAGGCTCGCGGGTGTTTGCATTGCTGATCATTTCATTGACTTTCGATTTCATGTTTCAGCCTCGCGGCCAACGCCTTTGGCGTTGCCGGAGGCAAAGCTCCGCCTACGGAGCGACGCCGCTAGGCGAGCGCGCCGTCTTCAGGCCGGTCGAAATGCGAAGCCGCAAGCAAAGCTCCGCCGCTTCACGGACGATCGAATTGTCAGGAAAAGGTCCGCTAGAGGCGGAAGCGTTCAGCGATTATCGCGCAAGACGCCGGCCCGGATGGAAGTGTGCGCAATATCTTGCATAGCTTTCCTCCCTCGGCTCGGTTGAACAATGGCGGTGATATAGGCGCTTCGCCTGCGCAATTGCAAGAGGGCGGTTCAGGCGCGCGCAAAATTTTCCCGCTGTGCGGCATCTTGATCTGCCGCGAGCGCCCGCAACCAGCGCGCCGCAATGACAACACCGAGCAGCAAGAAGACAGCCGGACCAACGGGCAAATTCACAAAGCTGAACGCAAGCGGCATGAAGAAGGCGAGCGTGAGCGCGGCCGCTTCCCAAGACTGGCAGGCCACCTCTTCGCTGTCGCGGATGAGGAAGAGGATCGCAATTGTCGCGATTGGGAAGTCGTAGATTTGAACATAGGGCGAGACTGCGAGCGCGCCCGCGGTCAATGCGGCCGCCTTAAGCGCAAATCGCGCGCGCGAACGCCAAAGCAAGATCACCGATGCCGCAGTGAGGAGTGAAACGGCGGCCTGCGAGACTCCGGCGAGCGATGCTGGTGCGTCGAGCGTGCGCAGTAGGCCATAGACGCTCTGCAGTTTGAACCAGGGCAATTGCCCCGCAACCAGGAAGATGTGTTGTGCATCATGCGTGGCTTTCATGAAGCCTGCGTAAGTGCTAAAGCCGAGCACAACGCCTGCAGCCAACCAGAGCGTAACCGATGCCGCAACGGCGCTCGCCAAGGCGCGCCAACGGCCAGATGCAACGAGCGCAAAAGGAATGAGCACGCCGAGCTGCGGCTTGAAGCTTAGAAGCGCGATCAAAATCCCTGCGATCACCGGCCGGCGGTCTAGCAGCATGAGCGCAACGGCGAAGAGCGCGGCGCTCAACACGCCGTTCTGCCCAATGCAAATGCACCAGAGCGCGGCGGGCGCGGCGGCTGCAAGCAGCAGCCCGCGGACGCGCAGCAGCGCGAATGCGGCGCGGAGATAGGCAGCGAAGGTTGCTGCGATCCACAGCGCGGCAGCGGGCGCATAAGCGAAAGCGCCGAGCGGAGCAAGGATCAGAAGCATCAGCGGTGGATAGAAAAACGGAAATGCGCCCGACGGAAAGGGCTGGCCGCTCATTTGCTCGAGCGTTTCGCGCACGCTTGTCCAATCATAGGCGCTTGCTGCGCGGCCGAACCAAACCAGCCGCGCCGAGGCCCAGAACACGCTGAAGTCTGCGTGTGCCGGCGCGCCCGAGCGATCGACGATCCAGAGCCCAAGCTCCACCGACCGCGCGAGCAGAAGCGCATAGGATAAGATGAGAGCGATGCAGCAGATATCGATCCAACGCGCTGCGCTCATCGGCGCAGGCGCTGCTTTGCGTCTCGCGTTTGCTTGCTCGCTCATGCCGCCTCTCCGCAGAGACCCTGAGCGTAGCAAGCGATCGGTAAGAGGTGCTTAAGAGCTACGCAGCCCTGTCATCAGTCCGTGTCATGGCCCGGCTCGATCGGCCATCCAGAATCCCAAGGCGACGAGGCGTCTGGAATCCCCCGAACAAGTCGGGGGATGATAGGCGCCATTCAATGCGGGAAGCGTGGAGCTTGACCGGCGTTGCGGCTTGGTCTAATACTTTACCAGATGGTAAAGTATTCAGAAGCGCAGCTTGACCGCATCTTCTCGGCACTCTCGGATTCGACGAGGCGGGGCATGCTCGCGCGGCTGAGCGGCGAGGAGAGCTTGTCAGTCAGCGAGCTTGCGGCGCCGCTCGATATGACGTTGCCGGCGGTGATGAAGCATTTGGACGTTCTGTCGGATGCCGGTCTCGTCGAGCGTAACAAGAGCGGACGCACGGTTGCGTGCACGTTCAATGCCGCTCCGATGGAGCAAGCCACCGAGTGGCTCACGAAGTATCAGCAGTTCTGGACCGCGCGGTTTGACCGGTTGACCGCACTCTTGGAGAGCAAAGCATGGCCAAGCAGCCCAGCCTCACCCTCACGCGCCGCATCAAAGCCTCGCCCGAAGAAGTCTTCGCCGCGTGGACGGACCCGAAAAAACTAGGCGCGTGGATGGGGCCGGCAAATTTCACCGCAACGGCCGAGATCGAGGCGCGCGTTGGCGGCGCCTATCACATCGTGTTGCGCACGCCGGAAGGCCAAGACAACCATGTCAGCGGCACATTTCGCGAGCTCGTGCCCGGCAAGAAGATCGTCTTCAGCTGGGCGTGGCATTCAACGCCCGAGCGCGAATCGCTCGTCACGATCACATTGAAGCCCGAGCGTGGCGGCACGCTGATGACCTTCAATCATGAGCAACTCTTCGACGAGAAGGCGCGCGATGAACACCTGCGCGGATGGACCGGCTCGTTCGACAAGCTCGAAAAACTTTATTCGTGAGAAGAGGAGAGCGAAAATGACGACGCACAAGATTGGCTCGCGTGAGGAATGGATGGCGGCGCGCAAGGAGCTGCTCGCTCAAGAGAAAGAGCTTACAAAAATGCGCGATGCGGTCGCTGCCGAGCGACGCGCCCTGCCTTGGGTGAAGCTGGAGGAGAATTACGTGTTCGATAGCGTGAAAGGCAAGCTGAGCCTGAGCGATCTCTTCGACGGGCGCAGCCAGCTTCATGTTCAACATTTCATGTTCGGGCCGGATTGGAAAGCGGGCTGCTTCGGCTGTTCCTTCATGGCCGATCATGTCGATGGCGCGCGTCAGCATTTCGAGCACAATGATCTTTCGTTCGTTGCCGTTTCGCGCACCGGCGTTGAACAGATCGAGGCTTATAAGAAGCGCATGGGCTGGAAATTCAATTGGGTGTCATCGCTCGGCAGCGACTTCAATTATGATTTCCACGTGTCGTTCAAGCGTGCGAAC
>JBAQHC010000216.1:0-3838 GCA_049288095.1 Alphaproteobacteria bacterium
CCATAGTGGGCAAATATGAGTAGCACCTGAGACACAAACAGAATCGCTATGAAAACCGTTGGAAATGGGAGCAATCCCAGTTTTCGAACTGAAAGGAGTAGCAGGCATCCTGTCGCAACAACGCAGCAGATTGCTAGCATGCGCGTAGCTTTCCTAGTGCGCGCTCGGCGCTGGTTGAGCGAACCAGTCCGCAACGAAGCCGGTTTTCCAGGCATCGCTCGGGCGCCATGAGGCGCTTGATTGGCCGCCCGCAATCGCATAGCCGGAATATACGTTGTAGTTTTCGACTCTTGGGCTCGCGACGATGGGCGCGCCGGTTGCCCGGACCAGCTCAGCGCCGTCTCGCACGAGAGCAAAGGTTTGCGCGCCTTCGTGAAACGGAATGTCGACAGTATTTAGGCCCGCAGGCAAATTGCGTCGTTCGGTGACGCTTCCGGATGTGACAATCAGGGTTGCCGGTTTGATCAGCGCTGCGGTGACGTAAACGACATCCTGTATGTTGCCCCACTTCTGACTGGCAGAAATTGGACCGAGCCGGCATGAACTATGTTCGCCGCTCGGTACGATGTCCTTTGATGAAACGCGGTAGAAAAAGAACACGCCGTCGCGAGTTAGCTGTGGCTCAATCCCCGAGCGATACCAGGATATGTAGTATTTCAGGAGCTCGTAGTAGCCGAGATGCGGAAAGGATTCGATCCCGGGCGTCTTAGTCAACGGATAGCGGGTTGGCTGAATGAAGGTGGACTCGGCGTAATCGTTCCAGGTTACGATCTCGACGATATCCGCCTTTTGCCTGAGAATAATTGATTGCCATTGATTGGCCATTCCACGTCCGCCCTGATATTCCATATATTGTCGCGCAGGATGGCAGACGGCCCAATAGTAAGGCAGGTAAGGCGCCATAAAGAGCTTGCCAGAATCATGAGTCGCCCTGGCGAGTTCCTCTTCGCCGGTTAGGACTGACCACCAATGTCTTCCGAGATCTGGGTCCGACTCGTAGAACGGCGTACTGCCTGCTATCAAGAAGTTGAATAGACCGTCGACCGACGGAAAACGGTTAAGGACGCCGCGCCAGTTTTTATAGCTTGGCGCGTCACCGTTTGGATTAGGACGATCAAAATAGGGAATGAAAGTAACGGGCTTGTTGGCGTTGGAGAGTGGGATGAGGACGTTGTCTTTCCACCACGTGTCACCAAGACCACCTCCGCCATAGGTTGATAGCAGCGGCTTTCCGTCAATTTGTAAATAGTGGGGATCGTTACCGAAGTCCTCAATAGTACGAACTATCTCCTGGGCCGTGAACTTGAGCGACATGTCCGCCGAAAGAAAGACTTTAAATTGAGACGCACCAAGCTGGTTTGCGGCGTTAATAAATGACGAAAGTTCGCTGCGCGCTTGCTGTCCTGAGAATGCGTTCACCGCGAAACCGTCGATGCCGAGCTCTATCGCTGCTCTCACATCGTCCTTCACGGGCGACATATAGTTCGAACGGCTCTCGTAATTCATTGGAACGATCCAGTGCGCAACTACTGGACGCGCCTCTTCATTGGCGTGTGAGGCAGCGGGAGAGCCGAAAATTGCTATTGCTAGAGCAGCGAAACGATGAAACCTCGAAAGTGGCATTTCGTCACTCAGTGCCGGAAGGCCACGTGCGTGCGTCGTCCGTGAGTTGCTCTCCTGGGGCGCGAACGAGGGGCTTTATCGTTTCGATTGAATCCACGAATTCGCGTAGGCGGTGATCCGCCTCCGTCTCGCTCTCAGTCGAGTCGACCCGTGTGAATATCCGAATCATTGCGCCGTTCGAAGTCCTTCTGGAAATAGCCTGCCATACGAGGCGCAGCCGAGCTGCGAACGGATTGGCTGTTTTGCTGCCGCCCTCATCGAACCAGTAATAAACGATGCTTCGATCGCTACCCTTGCCGATCACGAGCCGGTTGACGTCGAACCTCTCACCGTCCCGTAAGGAGACTCGCCGGGTGCTTCTGTCGAGAATGTCCCAGCCACCGGCAGGGATACACACGGTTGGGGCGTGAACCACGCTGTTGCTGGTGCTGTCTTGGCGCGGATAATACAGCACATAGAGATTGACCGGCGGGGTGCCCGGTTTCGAGTAATCGGCCATCAGATAATCGGTCGTTCCGAGCACGGATAATGATGCAGGGTCCAGGCTGCTGAAATGTCCGGTCCAGGGTCCCAGCTGTGCCGGAAACAATGCAAATGGCCTGCGCAGGGGCACGGACTTTACAAAATCCGGAAGCCCGCTTGGCAGCGTGGCGCTGGCGGAGGAGACCGCGGCGAGGAGCGCCATCCCGGCGATCACCGGCTTACCAACTGAAGGAACGGAGAGTCGGCCCAACTGCGGAAGCCTAAGGGCGCCAAAATCAATTGCGGCCTTTCGGCCGACAAGCTGCAACGCCTGGGCTGTGGCGAAGAGCAAAGCGGCGCAACCCAGAAAGATGACCCAGCCTTCAAGTTCGTGGACGAGGCCTCTTGCCATCTGAGGGCCCCATCTATCGACGGTGATGCCGATCATCGCGATCCTTAGCCCATTGAGCGCGATGCTGATCGGCAAGGCCGAGAAGAAGATCAGCGCGCGCTTCCAAAGCGAGCCCTTGTAGAGATAAGCGAGGAGGAAGCTCAGGCTGAGCAGCGGAAACAAATAGCGAAGGCCGTTGCACGCATCGGCGACTTGAAGCTGAAACCCGCCCAAATCGATGATGTTGCCCTCACGCAAGACCGGAACATTGACGAGGTCCAAAAGCTTTGCGCCGAGTGCGGTGGATATGGTCCGCATACTGACGGAGAGGTTGTAGTAGATTAGGGCAGGCTGCGGCACGGCGAACAAGAGAAACGTCATTGGCCCTGCAAGCGGTAGGGCAGCCCGCGTGCCCCAAAACAGAACAATCGCGCCCATGATCGAAAATACGAAGAGCTGCGGCGAAATTCCTTCAATTCCGGCGATTGTGAGCAGAAAGAAAATACCAACGGAAGCGGCAATTACAGCCAAGCCCAGCCATGAGTTTCGCGGCGAAAGTTTCGTGTCGGTCAGCTTGTTCGTGATCAGCACGAGCGCGATGAGGGGAATTAGGTAGCCGTAGCTGTATTCCTCTTGTTGCCAACTTTGATAGATAGCACCGATTGCGCTGCGAAAGATAAAGCCAAGAGCGAGCGCAAGGAGAAGAAACCAAACGAGCGGCATGAAGCGCGTGGAAACGCGAGCCACGCGGGAAGGGCTCCTCTGGGCGATATAGTCCTGCATCCTGCTTTTCTTGGTCCGGATCCGCCGCGCTATTGAACGTGGGGTCTCTTCAATGACCTCCTGCTGCGCGTGGGAGCGTCCAACCTCTATTCGGCAGCGTCAAGCTGTAGAGCGCTCGGACGCCGCGTAGACAGCTGGCTTCCTTCGCTAGCGAGCGCCATAAGCTCTTCTTCGAAGCCCCTCAGGATTGCCATCTTGTCCCAATTGCGTAGGACATGAGACCGTCCGGCGTCGCCCAGTCTCTGGCGTAGTTCCGCATCGCCGGCAAGGCCGCGGATCGCCTCGACCAGTGCGTCAAGATCTTCAGGCGGCGTGACGAGTCCTGCCTCTTCGACCTCATTGGCTAGCGCTGTTCCACGCTTTGCCGTCGCAATGATTGGTCGGCCGGAGGCGAGCATGCCGCTCAATTTCGAGGGAAGCACGAGGTCGGCCGCGCAGCCGAGCTGGGGAAGAATGTGAATATCAGCCGCACTCAGGAGTTCGCTTAGCTTCTCAGCTGGCTGAATCGGAAGAAACGCCATATTACCACGGCATTTCCAGCGCGCAATCAGCCGGTTCTTTGCCGGACCGTCCCCGCAC
>JBAQHC010000217.1:0-6989 GCA_049288095.1 Alphaproteobacteria bacterium
GCTCTAGTTAGCGATTGGCCCTGTTTCACGATGAAGCAAACAAGTTCGGCGGCCAAGTCAATTGCTCCGCACGTTGCCGGGCGGGCCGGCTCTTAAGCCGCTCGTTGTAGCTTGTGAGCACCGGATCGGGCGGAAGCATGTTGGTGAAGAGGCGCATCGAAATTGCCGAGCCCAACATGATATCCGCCGCGCCGAAGCGATCACCCAGCAAGAACGCGCGGCCGGTAAGGGCATTCGCCAGCACCTTCACTACTTGATCGAGCGAGCCCCAATTCGGTCCCCATTGCGGTTCGCGGCCAGTGGGATAGGTGATCGTTGCTCCATTTAATGCCGCGACGGGCTCGAGCACAGAAGTCGTGAACACCAGCCATTTGAGATAAGCGCCGCGATCGGGCTCATCTATTTCCGGTGCGAGCGAACCATAACTGAAGCGGTCAGCAAGATAGATGCAGATTGCCGGGTTTTCGCTCACCACCGTGGAGCCGATTTTAAGCGTCGGCACATGCCCCATCGGATTGAGCCGGAGATAGTCGGGCGACAGATTTTCTTTCTTGCGCCGGTCCCTTTCCTCACGGCGATAGGGAATGCCGAGTTCCTCAAGCATCCAAAACGCTGTGAAGGATCGGCTCGCAACCGAGTAATAAAGGATGATCTCGTCCGCCATCTGACTCTCCTCTGGGGCGAATATTTCTAGGGTTCGCTGCTGTTTTCAGAGTGGCAGACTATCTGGTCATAGCTGACAGCTTTTGTCAGGTTTGGTCTATACTCTCAAAATTATGCGGGCAAGCCGGCTCCTTCTCATTCTGACGACGCTGCAGGCCAAAGGCCGGGCGACGGCTCAGGATCTGGCAGGTGCCTGTGAGGTATCGCTGCGCACGATCTATCGCGACATCGATGCCCTCAGCGCGGCTGGCATACCGGTCTATGCCGAGCGCGGAGCGGAGGGTGGTTATCGGCTGCTCGATGGCTATCGAACGCGGCTCAATGGCCTTTCGCGCGAGGAGGCCGAGGCGCTGTTTTTGAGCGGCTTGCCGGATGCGGTTTCGCTGCTGGGCCTTGGGGCGGCCATGGCGACAGCGGAGGTCAAACTGCTCGCAGCGTTGCCGGCGGATTTGCGAAAGAGCGCGGACACGATGCGGGCGCGGTTTTATCTGGATGCGCCGGCCTGGTTCGCAGACCTGGAACGGCCGACACTCTTGCAGCAAGTTGCCGAGGCGATCTGGAGCCAGACAGCGCTTCACATGCGCTACCAAAGTGGGAAGGGGAAGGCGGGGCATGTGGTCGAGCCGCTTGGCGTCGTTCTGAAGAATGCGGCCTGGTACATGGTCGCTCGATTGGGCAAAGAGATCTGGAGCTTTCGCGTCGCACGCATTCTTGAATTGCGCACACTCGGTGAGAAATTCACCCCGCCTGCAGACTTCAATCTGCAAGCCTATTGGCATGCGTCTGCTCAACGTTTCGAGAATAGTCTTTACACGGATCATGCGCGCGTGCGCCTTTCGCCGCGAGGCGTGAAGAGCCTTGGCGCGCTCGGCCGCGCCGCGGTGCAAGCTTTTTCCGAGGCGGATTCGGCGCCGGATGAGAAGGGATGGCGCGAGGCGACGATCCCCATCGAATCCGTCGAGAAAGCGGCTTGGGAATTCTTGCGATTGGGTCCGGAGATCGAAGTGCTTGCGCCGGATAAACTAAGGAGCGCACTCGCCGCATCCGCCGACGCGATGCACAACCTTTACAAGCACTCGCGAGCCTGAAGAAGCGGCACGGCGGCCCGTGTCACTGATGCACGGCTTCAAGCTTGTAGCCCTCGGGGTCGATCACGAACGCTGCGTAATAGGTCGCGCTGTAGTGCGGGCGCGGGCCCGGCGGGCCGTTGTCGGTCGCGCCCGCACGAAGTGCCGCCGCATAAAAAGCGTCAACGGATTCTCGGTTCGGCGAGTTGAAAGCGAGATGAAAGCCAGGGCCCGGTGGCGCGCTGTCCGGCCTGGGAAACAAATTGAGCTTGTCGCCCTTGCCAGATTCGCCGTAGCCGACCCCGCGCTCGCTTGTCCAAACACGCGCATATCCAAGCGGCTTCAACACGGCATCATAGAATTTCGCTGCGCGCTTAAGATCTCTGACCCCAAATGAAACGTGGCTGAGCATGGTCATGTGCGCGAACGGTCAACTTCCGCAGCAATGTTTTTCGCGCGTTTGGGGTCGGCGCTGGCGCGGCTTGCGGCCGACTTCGTGCGCTCGGGCGCTGCGCCTGCAACGGCGGCGACGGATCGCGCGCGCTTGGCATGGCGCTTCAAAATCTCTTCGATGTATTGGCCGGTATGGCTGCCTTTGACGCGGGCGACATCCTCGGGTGTGCCCTGGGCAACAATCTTGCCACCTTTGTCGCCGCCTTCGGGACCAAGATCGATAATCCAATCCGCCGTCTTGATGACATCGAGATTGTGCTCGATCACGACCATCGAATTGCCCTGGTTCACCAGCTCGTGCAGCACTTCGAGGAGCTTCTTCACATCCTCGAAATGAAGGCCGGTCGTCGGTTCATCCAAGATATAAAGTGTGCGGCCGGTCGAGCGGCGCGACAGTTCCTTGGCGAGCTTCACGCGTTGCGCTTCGCCGCCCGACAACGTCGTCGCTTGCTGGCCGATCTTGACATAGCCAAGCCCGACGCGTTTCAGCGTATCGAGCTTTTCGCGCACCGCCGGCACGGCTTTGAAGAACTCGGCGCCTTCCTCGACATTCATATCCAAGACATCGGCGATCGATTTGTCGCGGAATTTGATCTCCAGTGTCTCGCGGTTGTAGCGCTGGCCTTTGCACACATCGCATTGGACATAAACGTCCGGCAAAAAGTGCATCTCGATCTTGATCACGCCATCGCCCTGGCAGGCTTCGCAGCGCCCGCCTTTGACATTGAATGAAAAACGGCCGGGCCCGTAGCCACGCGCGCGTGCCTCCGGCAATCCGGCAAACCAATCCCGGATTGGGCTGAAGGCGCCAGTGTAAGTCGCGGGGTTCGAGCGCGGCGTGCGACCGATCGGGGATTGATCGATGTCGATCACCTTATCGAGATACTCGAGCCCTTCAATCTTTTGATGCGCGCCGGGCTGCTCGCGCGCGCCGTTGAGCTTCTTCGCTGCCGCCTTGTACAAAGTCTCGATCACCAGCGTTGATTTGCCGCCGCCCGAAACGCCGGTGACGCAGGTCATCACGCCGAGCGGGATATCGACTGTAACGTCCTTAAGATTGTGCTCATGCGCGCCGACGATGCGGATTTTCTTGCCGTTGGCTTTGCGTCGCTCTTTGGGGATCGCGATCTGCCGCATGCCTGTGAGATATTGTCCGGTAATGCTGGCGGGGCTTTGCATAATCTTGTCCGGCACACCTTGCGCGATCACTTTGCCGCCATGCACGCCGGCGCCCGGCCCCATGTCGACAACATAATCCGCCGAGAGGATCGCCTCCTCGTCATGCTCGACGACAATCACCGAATTGCCGAGATCGCGCAGGCGTTTCAGCGTTTCGAGGAGTCGCGCATTGTCGCGTTGATGTAGGCCGATCGACGGCTCATCGAGCACGTAAAGCACACCGGTGAGGCCAGAGCCGATTTGCGAAGCAAGGCGGATGCGCTGACTTTCGCCGCCAGATAACGTTCCGGAGGAGCGGGACAGAGAGAGATATTCGAGGCCGACATCGTTGAGAAAACGCAGGCGCTCGCGGATCTCCTTCAAGATACGCCCGGCGATCTCTTGTTGCTTCTTGGTGAGCTTGGCATCGAGCTTGGCGAACCAATCATCCGCCACGCGGATCGAAAAGTTTGAGGCTTCGGCAATGTTGAGCCCGCCAACTTTTACCGCCAGCGCTTCGGGCTTCAGGCGCAAGCCATGGCAAGTCTCGCACGGCTTGGTCGACTGATAGCGTGCCAATTCCTCGCGCATCCAGGCGCTGTCGGTCTCGCGCCAGCGCCGCTCGATATTGGGGATCACGCCTTCGAAAGGCTTCTTGGTTTTGAAGCTGCGCATGCCATCGTCATAGGTGAAGCTCACCTCGACTTCGCCGGTGCCGAACAAGATCGCCTTCTGCACTTCCTTGGAAAGATCCCTCCACGGTGTATTCAGTGAGACCTTGTAAGTGCGCGCGACCGCTTCGAGCGTCTGCATGTAATAAGGCGACGTCGCGCCGGTGCGCGACCACGGCGCCACCGCGCCATCCTTCAGCGAGAGCGATTCATCGGGAACGATGAGATCAGCCTCAAAAGTGAGCTCGGTGCCGAGGCCATCACAAGCCGGGCAGGCGCCATAAGGATTGTTGAACGAGAACAGCCGCGGCTCGATTTCGGGAATCGTGAAGCCGGAAACGGGGCAGGCAAACTTTGACGAGAAAATGATGCGCCGCAGTTCTTCCGTAGACTGACTATTTCCCCTCCCCCCTTGAGGGGGAGGGTTAGGGAGGGGGGTGTCAGAGGCTGTCGCGTGTTTACCCCCCTCCCGGCCGCGCTTTGCCCGGCCGGCCTCCCCCTCAAGGGGGGAGGCGACATTCGCAGCGTCCGCATATTCGGCGATTGCGATGCCGTCGGCGAGACCCAGAGCAGTCTCGAAAGAATCCGCAAGCCGCTGCTCAAGGCCGGTCTTGACTGCGATGCGGTCGACCACGACATCGATATCGTGCTTGATCTTCTTGTCGAGCGTCGGCGGCTTCTCGAGCTCATAGAACACGCCATCCACCTTGACGCGCTGGAAACCCCGTTTCAGCAGATCGGCGAACTCCTTGCGATACTCGCCCTTCCGTCCACGGATCATCGGCGCGATCAAGAACAGCCGCGTGTTCTCTGGCAGCGCCATCACCCGATCGACCATTTGCGAAACGGTTTGGCTCTCGATCGGCAAGCCGGTCGCGGGGGAGTAGGGGACGCCGACGCGCGCCCAGAGGAGGCGCATGTAATCGTATATCTCGGTGACGGTCGCGACGGTCGAGCGCGGGTTGCGGGAGGTCGTTTTCTGCTCGATCGAAATCGCCGGCGAAAGCCCATCGATGTGATCGACATCCGGCTTCTGCATCAGCTCCAAGAATTGGCGCGCATAGGCCGAAAGGCTTTCGACATAGCGCCGCTGGCCTTCGGCGTAGATCGTGTCGAAGGCAAGCGAGGATTTGCCCGAGCCCGAAAGCCCGGTGATGACTACAAGCTGATCGCGCGGAAACTCGAGCGAGATATTCTTGAGGTTGTGCTCGCGCGCGCCTCTAATCGCGATAGTCTTTTGCATGAAACTAATCGTCCTAAGAAACTGTCATGGCCGCACTCGATGCGGCCATCCGGCGGCTGCGCCATGCGCAGCCTGAAAAAATACTCTGTGATGAAGCCTGGATGGTCCGGTCAAGCCGGGCCATGACAGGAAAATAGGTACAGCGGTAATCTGGCGAGAGGACGGCCGTCATTCAAGCGCGCTTCAGCCGGTTCGGGACCCGGTCTCGCCCTTCGAGTCGGATCACTTGCGCGCCACCACACGATTGCGGGGCCAGCCATAGCCGATGCATATGGAGCCATCCTCCTGAGCCATATGGCCGCAGCAACAGCCGCTCCGTTTCGAAAGTGTAACGCATTTGCGAATCCGCCTTGGAACAAATTAAGAACATAATGTGGCCACCGAGGCAAGTGAGAGGCCTGAGTTCCAGCGCGCCGAGTTTATCGGCATCGAATCGCATGCACTGCCCAATTTTCCGGCAGGGCGAGACGAAGGGCCGGCTAGTTAGAAGGCCTTTACCATAAATTAAGCAACAAAAACAAAGCTCTAATCTCCTCGGGCCAAATCGGCACGATTTTTGAGGAAGAGGCGTTGACCCGCCCCGCGGTGTGCACGCGTCTTCGCGCGCGTTGTGCTCCCGCGGCGCCTACTGGGGGAAGGATAAAAGGGCATGAGAAATCTCGCGAAACTCGGCGGCTTTCTTGCCGCGTTAGTGCTTAGCCTGATGTTGAGCGCCGCGCCGCATTCCTCGGCGTTCGCGCAAGACCAGACGCCGGCGGCTTCCGCCCCGGCGGCAACACCGCCTGCTACGGAGGCGCCCGCTGCGGCACCCGCAGCAGAGGCTCCAGCAGAAGCGGCCCCCGCGCCAGCAGCGGCGGAGGCTCCCAAGCCGCCGACCGCCGCTGATGGCGATGCGTGGCTGAAGAGCCCGAAGGGACCCCCGCCATATTCGCCTGGCGCGATGTCAGTCGGCGGCGTCTCGGCGGGCGATCCGACGCCGCTTGCGTTGAACTCCGGCGACACAGCGTGGATGGAAACCTCATCGGCGTTGGTGTTGCTCATGACCATCCCGGGCCTTGCGCTGTTCTATGGAGGCATGGTCCGTAAGAAGAATGTGCTCTCAACCGCGATGCATTCCTTTGCAACGACCGCCTTGGTCACCGTGCTCTGGATGATCGTCGGCTACAGCTTGGCGTTCACCTGGGGCGGCAAGTTCAATCCGTATATCGGCGGACTCAACTACATCATGCTTCACGGCATGACCCCGACGGCCGCCTACAACTTTGCGCCGAACATCCCAGAAACGGTGTTCATGGCGTTTCAGATGACCTTCGCGATCATCACCCCGGCCCTCATTGCCGGCTCGTTCGCGGAGCGCATGAAGTTCACCTCGCTGTTGTGGTTCATGGGCCTGTGGCTACTGCTCGTCTATTGCCCGATCGCGCACATGGTTTGGTACACCTTCGACAACAAGCCGGAGCATTCTGGTCTGTTGTTCGCACTGGGTGAGCTCGACTTCGCCGGCGGCACCGTCGTTCACATGAACGCTGGTCTCGCGGGACTGATGTGCTGCCTGGTGATGGGTCCGCGTAAAGGCTACAACCCCAAGGGCGGCGAGCAATCCGAAGCCATGATCCCGCACAACATCCTCCTCTCACTCGTCGGCGCTTCGCTCCTGTGGGTGGGTTGGTTCGGCTTCAACGCCGGTTCGGCAACGGCGGCGAACGGTCTGTCTGGTTCGGCCTGGGCGAACAC
>JBAQHC010000218.1:0-4074 GCA_049288095.1 Alphaproteobacteria bacterium
CTTTATAATCGGCGGATCGGCGGGCGGAATCACAATGGGGCGGGCCATGACCGAGCGGCCCGATCTCTTCGCCGGTGTTATCGATGAAGTGCCGGCGGCCAATACGTTGCGCTTCGAGTTTTCCGCCAATGGTCCAAATAACATTCCGGAGTTCGGAACGATCGCAAACGAGCAGGGCTTCAAGAATCTCTATGCAATGGATTCGATCCAGCACGTAAAGAACGGCACAGTCTATCCACCGGTGATGATTGCGACGGGCCTCAACGACCCACGAGTCTCACCATGGGAGCCGGCTAAATTTGCCGCGCGTCTGCTCGCATCGGGAACACCTAATCCGGTGCTCCTCCGCGTTGAGACCGATGCGGGCCACGGCGTCGGCTCAACGAAGACGCAGCGTGATGAGGAGTTCGCCGATGTCGCAAGCTTTGTGTTCTGGCGCGCAGCCAAAGCCGGCTGGCGCCCTGGCGAAACCGGCAAGTCTCAATAAATTGCTTTGAATCTAGCTTCATATCTTGTGTTAAGGGCGATGCAATCGCGCCGCCCTTAGTCTCTTTGAAACAAGAGCCCCGGAGTTGTTCATGGTTCGGTTCGCAGGCGCGCATGCACGGAACTGCCTCCGCTTAGTTTTTCTCGGGCTCGTCCTCTTGGCGGCGGGCGCACCTGCCGTCGCCATGGGCTCACATGGTGAGGAGCATGGCGTTCTGCGCGCGACGCTGCCCAATGGTTTGCGCGTCGTCCTCGTACGCAACACGCTTGCCCCCGTGGTCGCGACATCGGTCAATTATCTTGTCGGTTCCGATGAAGCTCCTGCAGGATTTCCGGGTACCGCGCACGCGCAAGAGCACATGATGTTCCGCGGGAGTCCCGGGCTTACGGCCGATCAGCTCGCGAATATCGGCAGCGTGATGGGCGGCTCCTTCAATGCGAATACGCGCGAAAGCCTCACGCAATATCTTTACACAGTTCCTTCCGACGATCTCGACGTTGCGCTTCATGTCGAGGCATTGCGCATGCAAGACGTCACCAACTCGGAGAAGGATTGGGACAAGGAACGCGGCGCAATCGAGCAGGAAGTTGCACAAGATCTCTCCAACCCGGGTTATGTTGTCTACAAGAGGCTCAGAGAGGCCATGTTCGGCGGCACGCCTTACGAGCATGATGCGCTCGGCACGCGCCCGTCCTTCGAGAAGACGACCGCGGCGATGCTCAAGCAATTTCATGATGATTGGTATGCGCCGAACAACGCCATACTTGTTGTTGTCGGTGATCTCGAGCCGAAGGCGACGCTCGCCAAGATCAAGGAGCTGTTTGGTGGCATCAAGTCGAAGACTTTGCCTGCGCGCCCGGACATGAATCTCGCGCCGGTAGAGCCACAGCAAATTAATGTCGACACCGACCGCTCCGCGGCGAACCTGCTTATCGCGTTTCGCATGGCCGGGCTCGATAGCGCGGATTTTCCGGCGCTTGAAGTTTTGTCGGACGTTTTGGGCAGCCAGCGTTTCGATCTTTACGGCCTCGTGCCGCGAGGTAAGGCACTCGCAGCGGGCTTCTCGCTTGATCCGCTGCCGCATTCAGGGCTCGGCTATGCCTCGGTCTCCTTCCCGTCCGATCGCGACCCTAAGGCCCTCGAAGCAGAGATGCGTTCGATCATCGCCAAGGTGATCAAGGATGGCGTGCCGCCCGATCTTGTCGCAGCCGCAAAGCGCCAGGAGCGCCGCGCGGCCGAGTTTCAAAAGAACTCGATCGAAGGTCTTGCTTCGGTTTGGGCGGATGCAATTGCGCTTTACGGATTGAAGTCACCCGATGATGACTTAAAGCGCATCGAGAAAGTTACGGTCGATGATGTCAACCGGGTCGCGAAGAAGTATCTAAATCTCGACCAGACCGTCACGGCGCTCATGATGCCGAAGAGCTCGGGCAAGCCCGTTGCATCAAGTGGCTTCGGCGGACAAGAGAATATCTCGCTCGGCGAAGCGAACAATGCGGAGTTGCCAGATTGGGCGAAGACGGCCATTGGGCGTTTGCAAGTGCCATCTCAAACAGCGAAACCAATTGTCTCGACGCTTGCAAATGGGATCACGCTAATTGTTCAGCCCACGAGCGTGAGCGATACAATTACGGTAATGGGCCATATCAAGAACCGCCCCCAGATTCAGGAGCCCCCCGGCAAAAGCGGCGTGTCATCGGTTCTTGAAGAGCTCTTCTCTTATGGCACCGAGCACCTGGACCGCTTGGCTTTCCAGCGAGCGCTCGATGATATCGGAGCCAATGAAGGCGCAGGCGCCGACTTCTCGATTGAAGTGTTGTCGGAATATTTCGATCGCGGCGTCGGCTTGCTTGCCGATAATGAGCTTCATCCGGCGCTTCCCGAAAACGAGATGAAGCTCATTCGCGATCAGTATGCGCAGGTCGTTGCCGTGCGCAACAAAAGCCCTGGCTTTCTGCGCAGCCGCTCTTTGCGGGAAAATCTGTTCCCTAAGGCCGATCCGAGCCTGAACGATGCAACGCCGCAGTCGCTTAAGTCGCTGTCGATCAATGATGTACGCGGCTATTACAAGTCGGCGTTTCGTCCCGACCTCACGACGATTGTCGTTATTGGTAATGTTGATCCGGACAATGCCAAAGCAGTAATCGAAAAGCATTTCGGCGGATGGACGGCAACCGGACCGACTCCGAACACCGATCTGCCGACTGCGCCAAACAACCGCCCAGCCAAAGTCGCCGTGCCTGATGCGAGCCGCGTGCAGGATCTGGTCATCGTCGGCCAGACGCTAGGGCTTACGCGCACAGATCCCGACTATTACGCCATTCAATTGGGCGATGCGGTTCTCGGCGGAGGCTTCTACTCGACGCGCCTCAGCAATGATCTTCGAAAAAATGCCGGGCTCGTCTACTCTGTTAGCTCGGATCTTCAGGCGGGTAAGACGCGCAGCGTTTATGTGGTGCAGTATGCCTGCGATCCTGAAAACGTGAGCAAGGCGAGCAACATCATCGCCAAGGAAATCGAGACGATGCGGAACGCGCCCGCTACTGACGACGAGATATCGCGCGTCAAGTCTCTGCTGATCAGGCAGATTCCGCTCGGCGAATCTAGCATCGACGATATTGCGTCAGGCTATATCGCGCGGCACGATCTAGGGTTGCCGCTCGATGAGCCTCAGATCGCAGCGCAGCGCTACATCGATTTGACATCGGCGGATGTTCAGGCTGCGTTCAAGAAGTGGATGCGGCCCAAGGATTTGGTGCGCATCTCGCAAGGACCCGCGCCTAAGTAACAGTGCACTCTGGAAGATGGTCAGGCGCCAAACGCAGGGTCAGGCCGGCGTCTGCGCGACGACCAAGCTCGGCGGGAAAATGCCCCAAACGCGAGTGCCCTTGCCCACCGCGCTTTCGATATGAAACGACGCTCCGTGAGCTTCGATCAGCGCCTTGGTAATAGGCAGGCCGAGGCCCGTACCCTTGCCTTCATTGGTTATCGTCGGGTCGATCTGACCGAACGGCTCAAGGGCCCGTTTGATGCCCTCCGCAGTCATGCCGATCCCGGTGTCCTTGACGCCGATGGAAACGCTGCCGCCCGGAGTGAGCCGCGCAAACACACTGATGCGACCTCCTCGCTTGGTGAACTTGACCGCGTTTGAGAGCAAATTGGTCAAGATCTGCAAGATCGCTCTCTCGTCGGCCATGAGTCCGATACCACCCTGGATCAGGGGCTCGAGTTTCAGCCCGCGCTCAGCTGCCTGAGGTTCGATGAAGCGCAGAGCATTGTGCGCGACCGAGGCCAGATCAATTTCTGCAATTTGAAATTCGCGCTTACCCGCCTCGATCTTCGCCATGTCGAGCACGTCGTTGATGAGGCTCAAGAGGTGCTTGCCGCTATTGTGTATGTCTTCGATGTATTCGCGATATTTCGGCGGACGTATTAGGCCCCATGTCTCTTGGCGCATGAGATCGGAGAAGCCGAGTACGGCGTTGAGCGTCGTTCTCAATTCATGGCTCATGCTGGCAAGAAAAGCGCTCTTTGCCCGATTGGCTTGCTCGGCCGCAATCTTTGCCTGCGTCAGAGCCGCTTCCTGC
>JBAQHC010000219.1:0-5802 GCA_049288095.1 Alphaproteobacteria bacterium
ATGTACCGTGACTCCGACAATAAGATCGGAACGACGGGCTGGACCTTGGGTGAAGTTCTGTCGCTTCCAATGGTGGTCGTCGGGCTCTTATTCCTGTGGCACGCATTCCAAGATCGTATTGGCCCCATGCCGTTGACGCGGCTGCTCGCCCGCCTCTCGACGTACAAAGGTGAGCCAACGCCGACGAGCGCTGCCAAGTCTCAATAGGAGAGGCATGACCGAGACGCTTGCGCAGCATCTCGCCAAGCTCATTGAGATCGAGGGCCCGATCCCTATCTCGACCTTCATGCAAGTGGCGCTCGCGCACCCTGAGCATGGCTATTATCGCGCCCATGCGGCAATCGGCGCAGAGGGCGATTTCATCACCGCCCCGGAGATCAGCCAGCTGTTCGGCGAAATGGTCGGAGTTTGGGTGCTGCGGAGCTGGATCGATCTCGGCATGCCGCACGCGTGGCAGCTTATCGAGCTCGGCCCTGGACGCGGCACACTCATGGCCGACATCATCCGAGCGCTGAAGCTTCGCCCTCAAGCGCTTGAGGCTGCGCACTTCCATCTGGTTGAGACGAGCCTGCCCTTACGTGAGCTTCAGCGCAAAGCAATCGGTGACTTCACGGGCCGCGCACACTGGCACAATCACCTCGAATCCGTTTCCTCGGCGCCAGGCGTGATCGTCGCGAATGAGTTCTTCGATGCGCTGCCGATCCGGCAATTCCTCAAGCTCAAAGGCGTGTGGTGTGAACGCCGGGTCGCGCTCGGCAATTCTTCATCGAACCAGCCTCGCTTCGAATTCATCGCCGTGCCGACACTCTTTGATGTCGAGGCTGAGATTAGCCATGCATGGGGCGCAGCAGATGGCCAAATCTTGGAATTGTCGGGAGCATCTCGGACAATTGCAGCCGAGATCGGCCGGCGCCTCTCGCAACAGCCGGGGCGCGCGCTGATCATCGACTACGGCTATTCGGGCGAGCGCCACGGCGACACCCTTCAGGCGCTGCGCAAGCACAAGAAGATTTCCCCGCTTGATGATGTCGGCTTTGCGGATCTAACCGCGCACGTCGATTTCGCAGCGCTTGCACAAGCTGCCGAGAAAGAAGGCGCGCAATCCTTTGGCCCGGTCAGGCAACGCGCGTTTCTTTCTGAAATGGGAATCAAGACGCGACTCGCCGCGCTTTCCAAGCATGCGAGCGCCTCTCAGAAAGAATCGATCGAACGCGGCGTTCATCGCTTGACCGCGGCCTCCGAGATGGGCGACCTCTTTCGCGTGCTAGCTCTGTCCTCACCAAAGCTGCCGGCTCCGCCCGGATTTGAGATCTCGCAATGAGCGGCCCGCCCAGAAGCGTTGAGCCGTGGCTCGCGCGCGACGGCATCGCGCATGGTTTTTTCGGCCGGCGCGGCGGGGTTTCGACCGGCATTTTCGAGAGCCTCAATTGCGGCCTCGGTTCAAGCGATGACCGCGCCAATGTCGCCGTCAACAGAGAGCGCGTAGCAAAAGCGCTCGGTGCGGACGCCAAGCTCGTGACGCTTTATCAAATCCACAGCAGCAAAGTCGAAGTTGTCACCGAGCCATGGCAGGCCGCCGCCAATCCGCAGGCCGATAGCATGGTCACCAAAATCGCCGGCATCGCACTCGGCATTCTCGCGGCGGATTGCGTGCCCGTGCTGCTGGCGGACCCAAAGATACGCGTCATCGGCGCAGCCCATGCCGGATGGCGCGGCGCGTTCGGCGGCGTTCTCGAATCGACTCTTGACGCTATGGAGTCGCTTGGGGCGCGGCGCGGAGAAATCGTTGCAGCCGTTGGCCCATCGATTTCGAGGCCGAGCTATGAAGTCGGGCCAGAGTTCCATGAGCGCTTTATCGCTGCCGAAGAGCGCAATCATCAATTCTTTTCGCCCTCGGCAAAAGCCGATCATTTCCTGTTCGATCTGCCTGCCTATGTCGTAAGCCGCTTGGGCCGGGCCGGCGTCGGTGCAATTGCCGTGTCGGGCGAGTGCACTTATCGTCAGGCCGCTGATTATTTCAGCTATCGCCGCTCGGTCCACAGCGGTGAAAAGGATTACGGGCGCAATGTCTCGGCGATTCTGCTTCAGCCTTAAAGCGTCCGGGCTCTCCTGCCTTGCGGCGATAGCTCTCAGTGCGTGCCAAGGCCTTGTGAGCGATGAGCGCGGCGGTTTCATTCTTCCGCCCGATCTTGGGCTCAACAGCTTGATGGCGTTGCCGCAGCCGTTTCGCTCCGACCACAACGCGCTGCCCCCTCTGATGCGCACCTCCATGGGGCAAACCGATGTTGCCCTGCCGCCGGTCATTGGTCTCTCGATCGCCAATAATCACATCATTGCCGCGGCGCTCACCAAGGCGGCGGACGACGCTGATATTCTGGTGTTGAGCGACGTGCCGAACCGGCCGACCTATGTCCTTGAGGGCATCGCAAAGCCTACGGCGAGCACGCTTTCGATCACCTGGTATTTGCGCAACGGCAAGATGCATCTGATCCGGAAATTCGATACGGCGACGGAATTTGCGCGCACGCCCGACGGGCTCATTCGGGACGATGCAGCGCGTTCCCTCGCCGAAGCAACCACTGCGGCCCTTTCCTCAGCTTTGGATTCCACGGGCGGCGTGATGACGGTGCCGGTCGGCAAGAATCAATTGGCCAACCAAGGGCCACCCAAAATTCACATCGGCGAAGTTACGGGTGCGCCGGGCGATGGAAATCGCGCGTTGCCGGCCGCGCTCAGGACGATATTGGGACAAGATGGTGTTCCGTTGACCGATGAAGCCGACAAGTCCGACTTCGCCGTGATCGCAAAGATCGCAAAGGAGGCCTTGAAGAATGGCTCCGAAAGCATGGCCATCACTTGGCAGGTGATCGACCGCAGGGGCGCGGTTGCCGGCGAGATCACGCAATCCAACGAGATCAAAGCCGGGTCACTCGATGGTGATTGGGGCCAGACCGCATTCGACATAGCTCTGGCCGCCGAAAGCGGGCTCGGCGATATGCTGAGCGAAATCGAAGCGCGGGCGAGCGGTGCCGAGACACCTGAGGACAGTCCCGGCGCGGGGCCGGTCATTCCCGACTCGGTTTTGCATCGGCATCGGCAACCCACGCCGGAGCAGCCGGAACATCGCCCCGAGCCAGCGGTGGGTAAAATCAGCGGCTAGCGACAGGAATTCTGGACTCGCGCCGCATCGCAATGTAGAACCGCGCCGGGCCTTCAAAGTATCGTCACAATCGATCTTGCGCGGATTTTCCAAGCGCTGCGGCTCGTTTCACCGCCCCTTTGGGGGCCACCGGGGACTTGCGCAGCCATGAAGCTTTTGGCGGGCAATAGCAATCGGGGCCTCGCAAAGGCCGTGGCCGAATACCTGAAGACCGACCTCACCAAAGCGCGCATCGAGCGCTTTGCTGATCTCGAAGTGTTTGTGGAGATCCAGGAGAATGTCCGCGGCCAGGATGTATTCGTCCTGCAATCGACCTCGTTTCCGGCCAACGACAATCTCATGGAGCTGCTAATCTCGATCGACGCGCTTTATCGCGCCTCGGCATCGCGGATCACCGCAGTCATTCCCTATTTCGGATACGCCCGGCAGGACCGCAAACCAGGCCCCCGCACGCCGATCTCAGCGAAGCTCGTCGCTAACATGGTCCAGGGTGCCGGCGCCGGGCGTATTCTCGCGCTCGATCTTCATGCCGGGCAGATCCAGGGCTTCTTCGATATCCCCACCGACAATCTGATCGCAGCGCCGGTGCTGGAGCGTGATATCCGCGCCCGCTTCGACGGCGCCGATCTCATGATCGTTTCGCCTGACGTTGGAGGCGTGGTGCGTGCCCGGGCGCTGGCGCGGCGGCTGGGTGCCGATCTTGCCATTGTCGACAAGCATCGCAGTCACGCCGGCCAGAGCGAAGTGATGAACATCATCGGCGATGTCAGCGGCCGCACCTGCATTCTGGTGGATGACATCATCGACTCGGGCGGCACGATCTGCAACGCCGCCGAGGCGCTGCTCAAGCAAGGCGCCGAGTCGGTTTCTTCGTATGTGACCCATGGCGTGCTGTCGGGCGGCGCAATCGCTCGAATCGCGTCATCGCAGCTTCAGCACCTCGTCATCACGGACTCAATTGAGCCGTCCAAGGCTGTGCTGGAACAGCCGAAGATCAAGGTCGTGTCGATTGCGCATTTGATCGGCGAGGCAATCCACCGAATCGCCTTCGATCAGTCGGTATCGAGCCTATTCGATTAATCAAAAAAGGCGCTATGAGCGAAGCTTGCTGCCTCGCTCAGCGCGCCTTTGAATTCGAACTTCCTAGCTCGCGAGAGCCCTAAGCTGTTGCTTTGCGGCGAAGACGCGTTGCCACTGCGAGCAGCGCGAAACCGACAAGCATCAAGGCCCAAGTCGCGGGCTCCGGGCACGGATCAGTGTTCTGGGTCACCTTGCCGACGAGCGACGTGGCCGCGGGAAGGAGGCTCGAAACCGAGAGCGTCGCCGCCCCAGCCTGAGTGGCAGTCAAGATCGCCGCCAACGCACCAATTGTATACTTCATGAACAGCCCCTTTAGCCGAATCATTACACCAAACGATTGCTGACAATAGTGCGCTTCGCGAGGGCCCTTGTAAACATGGTAATGGAGGAGTTAACCCATATTTCCTAAGGCCTTAGCTCAATCTTGCTGGGGAAATGTCCCTTCGGGCGAGGGGCAAGCCACCCAACCCTTCTCGGCAGGCGAGCACCAATTGCGCGAGCCCGTTTCTCGTCTCTACGAATTGGGCGCGGCGCGATCGGTCACGATCGCACCGCGCGCCCAAATGGGCCTTCGAAAATCACTTTCTTCGAAATTACCGCACTCAAGAATTCGAACATCTACTGACTACAGTGACCGTGAAAATGACGGCCCAGACCAGGGGAGGATCTACCACCCACGCTGATAATCACAATATGTAGCCCACCCCCTAGCCAGGAAACACAAAAGAGTGGCCGGCCGAGCGGAAACTCGTGGATATCCACAACTTCAGGCCGCCCGTTTCGTGACCCTCCGCACGCCGAAGCCCCATGGACGGATCTGACCTGCGGCGAATACCTTGCCCGCCTAGCTTAGACGACCAATGGGAGGACCCATCATGAAGCTGTTTCTTATCGGCGGGACCGGAAATATCGGCTCGCGCATTCTCGCCGAAGCGCTTTCGCGCGGCCATGACGTGACGGTCCTCACCCGCGATCCCAGCAAGGTCAAAGCGCAGCCGCATGTGAAGGCGGTCAAGGGCGACATCCTGAACAGCGAAGAGCTTGCCACGCAGATCAAGGGACAGGACGCCGTCGTCGTGTCCTATAGCCCCGGCTATGACGACGCTGCCCCCAAGAAGTACGAGCAGAGCTCCGACTCCGTCATCAACGCCGCGCGCAAGGCCAAGCTCAAGCGCGTGCTCTGGGTCGGCGGCGCCGCGAGCCTTGAAGTGAAGCCCGGCGTTCAACTGCTCGACACGCTGTCGACGCTGCCTCCTCCCCTCAAGAACACGCTCTCGGCGATGCGCGACATTCTCTACAAGCTGCGCAAGATCGACGATCTCGATTGGACATTCTTCTCGCCTGCCGGCGAAATCGCGCCGGGCACGCGCACCGGCAAGTTTCGTCTCGGTACGGAGCAACTGGTCGTCGGCACGGACGGCAAGAGCCGCATCAGCTGTGAGGATTACGCGGTCGCCTTGATCGATGAGCTTGAGAAACCCAAGCACCTCAAGAAGCGCTTCACCGTCGGGTACTAACCTCGCCCTTTGGACATGCACCTTCTCCCGCGGGGAGAAGGTGGC
>JBAQHC010000220.1:0-16141 GCA_049288095.1 Alphaproteobacteria bacterium
GTCTTATCGCCGCGTCGTGTCGGGTGTCGCACGAATCGAGAAGCATCTGCAAAAGCACAAATGGGTCGCGGGATCCGAGTATTCGCTCGCCGACATCGATCTCGTGAATTTCACCGGTTACATCTCCTATTGGCCGCCGCAGTGGATCGTCGAGCTCACCAACGAGACGACGACGCCAGCGACCTGGGATTGGCTCAACCGCTTCAAGGAGCGCCCGGCCGTCAAGACGATGCTGAGCAAGGTTGTGCGCCCGGCTGCGCCTCCCGGCCGCGCTTGGCTCGCGCAAAACAACAGTCAGCAGCAATCGCAACCACGCGCAAACTAAGTGCTTCTTCAAACCTGTTCAGTGTCATGGCCCGGTTTATCCGGGCCATCCAGAATCCTCGCGATTCAATGAGTCTAGATCCCCCGAACAAGTCGGGGGATGACGGCAACTATTGAAAGTCTACTGAGGATCAAATGCCGGGTGGCGCGTAAACATCCTTGCCGTTCTTGCGCATCGCCAGCACGGCCTTCACTGCCGGCCGGTTCTCGATTACCGAAAGCCATTTCATCAGCTTGGGCGTCTTCTGCTCGTTGATGTCGCCCGGCATCAAGCTTGGCATCGTGCGCATTTGCGCATAGGCATCGATATCGGCGATCGAATAGGCGGAACCGGCGAGCCAAGGCGTTGCGGCAAGTGTCGTCTCGAGGCGCGCAACCACGCCGCGCACGCGCTCGCGCGCGTTCTCGAGCTGATCTTCGCTGGCTTCGGCATCGTTCGTGACTTGCGCCCAGCCGGCTTGTTGCGGGCGCGGCGGCAAGGCCGCGACGCGCTTTCTAAAATTGTCCTTCTCGGCCTGGCTCATCGACGGCAGCATCACAAGGTTCCAACCCAACAAGCGCAATGAAGCGCTGAGCGGCGCATCGATGATGTTGAACAACGCTTGCACATCGTACCAGCCCGAGGGGTCACTCGGCGCAAGGCGCGGGTTCGAATATTTTTCGGCCAAATACTCCAGAGTCAGCGACGGGTCGGTAAAGACCTTGCCGTCATCGACGAGAACGGGCACCTGACCCTGCGGCGCGAGCTTCAAATAGTCGGGCTCAAATTGCTCGAGCTTCAGTATGTCGACATGGTGGCTCTTGTAGTCGAGCCCTTTTTCCTTCAGGCAGATCAAAAGCTTCGCGGAGGCGCCTAACGGCTCGCAGTGATAGAGTTCCAGCATCGTCCTTGCCTCCCTAAACCTTGAATCTTTTGATCATGCGGCGCGCGCGCTCGCGCATTTCGGTGCGCCCCATTTCGAACGCCTCTTGGATCGGTTTGCGTGCATAGATCTTTTTCAGCCACGCCATGAACGTGGGCGAGACGGTGTCGTTCGCCGCATAGTCATGACCGTCGGGCAGCGCATAGGCATTCGCAAAAATCACGATGTCGGCAATCGAATAGGAATTGCCTGCGAACCACGGCACCTCCTTCAAACGCCGCTCCATCATTTGCACGCCGGCGGCGACGCCCTTGCGCGCATTGGCGAGCTGCTCTTCCGTGAAGGTCGCATTCGCCGCCGTCGTCCAAGCGATGCGCCGTTCCTTGGTCGGAATTTTGTTGAGCCGTTCCTTGAGCTTCTCCGGCCCTAAGCGGCGCACCATCGGCCCCATGAATGTGTGCCAGCCAAGCACGCTCAAAGAGCCCGCCCAAGACGAGCCATGCGCCGCCCACCAGCGCATCTGATAGCGCTCGTACGGGTCTTTCGGCACGAAGCTCGGGCCAGGCAGCGCCGCATCGAGATATTCAAGCGCTTGCGTCGACTCGGTCATGATCTTGCCGTCGTGAATGACGGTCGGCACCGTGCCGGCGGGATTGAGCTTCAAATAGTCGGCCATGTGCTGTTCGAAGGTCAGCACATCGACATAGTTGTATTTGAAGTCGGCGCCCTTCTCCTTGAGGAAGAGGATCGGCTTGCCGGAGTTGGAGTTCACCTCCCAGGTGTGGACTTCGAGCATCCTTCTCCTCCCAAGCCGTTCGCGCGTTCGCTGGGATGTTAGCCCGCGATCGTGTGAGGCTCCAGCGCCCGCGATGACAACTGTCGGAGATCACTGATCAAGCGGATTACAAGGCTTGATGGTGCGCTCCGCCTGCTGGCATTGTCCGCTCACGAATAAGTTGGCGTGCGCTGCAAATAGCGCCAACACAGCGGCGCGGCCGTGCTGCGATGCAGCAAGATTCGGGCGCTGGAATTTTGGGGGAGGCACCGTAGTGGCTAGTTCAGCACAAGCACAAAACGAGATCAGTGCGCTGATCGATGCGCGCAAGCTCTCGATCTTCCAGATTTGGGTGATCATCGCCTGCGGATTGGTCATTCTGCTCGATGGCTATGACATTCAGACTATGTCGCTTGTCGTGCCAACGCTCATCAAGGAGCTCGGCGTCGAAAGATCAGCCTTCTCGCTTGCACTATCGGCGTCCCTCATCGGCATGCTTGCAGGTTATGCGCTGGTCGGGCCGTTGGGCGATAAGTTCGGCCGGAGGCCTCTGCTGATCAGCGGAATGTTGGTGGTTGGGCTTGGTTCTATCGCAACCGCCTATGCCATCGAGCTTGCGCCAGGGTTTCAGCCGCTAATCACCGTCGCGGAGCCGCTGCTTAAGTTTATGAACATCACCACCAATCCTAATCTCTTCAGCTTCGTTATCCTGCGCTTCATCACCGGTGTCGGTCTCGGCGCGAGCCTGCCGAATGGCACGGCGCTCACCTCCGAATATGTGCCGGCCAAGAACCGCGCCTTTCTCATCGGCATGATGTATCTGAACGTGGCGCTTGGCGCTCTTATCGCCGGATTTGCCGCGCCGCCAATTCTGGCACAGCTCGGCTGGCATTGGATCTTTCTTGTCGGCGGCTTTGCCCCGCTTGTGATCTGTTTCATCCTTCTCCTCTCGATTCCGGAGTCGATCGCCCTCCTGCTCAACAAGAGTCCGGGCGATCCGCGTATCCCGCGACTGCTCGCCCGCCTCGCGCCGGGAGTTGACCCCTCGACCGTTTACGCCGAGAAACACGAGAATGTTAAATCGCAAAGTGTTTTCGCGTTGCTCTCCCGAGAATATTGGGCACGTACGCTTCTGCTCTGGTGCGTCTTCATTTTCAACCTCTTCGTGCTTTACGCAATGATCAGCTGGCTGCCAGCGATCTTGCACGATGCGGGCTGGTCGCCGGGCGATGCTTCGCGCGGGTCGGTGATGATTCAAGCCGGCGGAATCGTTGGTGGACTGATCATCGCGCGCTTCATGGACCGCGGCTACACGGTGCCGGCGATGATCGGCGGCTATATCGTCACGGTGATCGCGTTCAGCCTCTTCCTTGTCCTGCCGAATTCCGTGCTCGGCTGGGATCTTCTTCTGCTTTTCATCGGCAGCGGCATCTCCGGCGCGCAGGTCTCGCTCAACTCGCTTTCGGTGATCTTCTATCCGCCAATCATCCGCGCAACAGGGGCCGGCTGGGCGAACACCATGGGCCGCGCCGGCGCGATCGCCGCGCCGCTCGTCGCCGGCATGGTGGCGGCCGCCTTCCATCTCGCGCCGGTCCAACAGCTGACCTTCCTTATCCCGCCGACGCTGGTTTGCGTTGTCGGCATGCTACTCTTGTCGCTGGTATGGAAACCCAACCGAGCATGACCGCATGAGCCAGAGCGGGGCCGAGCAAATCCCCTGGGTGCCGGCCGGAATCGGCAACATCTACGGCGTCATTCTGAACGACGAAGAGACGCTCGCGCGCTATGGCGCGGCGCTTACGCGCGAACCTTACAAGACCGAGCCGGTCGCTCCCGTGCTGTATTTCAAGCCGGCAAACACAATTGCACGCGACGGCGATGAAATCGCGTTGCCGCCTGGCGCAGACACAGTCGAGATTTATGGCACGCTCGGCGTGGTCATCGGCCGCGAAGCCTGCCGCGTTGAGGAGACGAATGCGCCCGCTTATGTGCGAGGCTATATCGTGGCTGCGGACCTCACGCTGCCACATGATAGTCTCTATCGCCCGCCGCTTCGCGAAAAATGCTTCGATGGTGCCTGCCCCATCAGCAGCACAATCGTTGACGCAAAGGCAATCGCGGACCTAAGCGCTCTTGAAGTGCGCATATCGGTCAACGGCATGGTGATGCAGCGCTGGCTGCTCTCGAGTTTGCGCCGCGGTGTCGCCAAGCTGATCGCCGATGTCACTGCCTTCATGACACTCAATGCCGGCGATGTTCTACTGGTCGCTGCGGTTACCGGCGCTCCGCGCGCGCGGTCTGGCGATCTCATCGCCATTGAGATTCCGGGCGTCGGACGCGTTGAAAATCGCATCGGCGGAGCGATCCCGTGAGGCGCGCTCGCATCGCTTACCGGGGTGGCACTTATGAGGCAATGCCAGCCGAGCACGGCGCGCTCCTACTTGCCGATGGACGCAAGCTTTACGAAGAAGACGTTGTGTTCCTTCCGCCGGTTGTGCCGCGCACGAGTTTCGCTCTCGCCCTCAACTATGCGGCACATCAAAAGGAGCTTGGGTTCAAGCCGCCTGACAAGCCGCTGGTGTTTTTGAAAGGCCCCAACACATTCATCGGTCATCTCGGCGAGACACCGCGGCCGCGCAGCGTCAAGCTCATGCACTTCGAATGCGAGCTTGTTGTGATCATCGGCCGCAGCGGAAAGAACATCTCGCGTGAAGAGGCGATGAATCACGTCGGCGGCTACACCGTTGCGAACGACTATGTTGCGCGCGATCTCATCGAAAATTACTACAGGCCGAATCTCGTAGCGAAAAATCGCGACCGATCGACCGCCATCGGCCCGTGGTATGTCGATGCGAGCGATATTCCGCACCCGCACAATCTTTCCATTAGCACTTTCGTCAATGGTGAGCGTGTGCAGCATGGTTCAACGCGGGACATGATATTCGACATTCCTCACCTCATCTCCTATCTATCTGAGTATATGACGTTGTCGCCGGGTGATATGATTCTGACTGGTACACCGGAAGGCGCTTCGAATGTCATGCCGGGTGACGAAGTTGTGACGGAGATCGAAAGCGTTGGGCGGCTGGTGAACAAGATCGTGGCGGATGACAGATGATCACGCATCTCATCAATGGCGAGGCTGTCGAGAGCAAAGAACGCTTCGCCACGGTGTCGCCGGCATCGGGCGAAGTGCTGGATGAAGTCGCTTCGGGCGGCGAAGCCGAGATCGATGGTGCCGTTGAAGCCGCGCGCGCGGCTTTCCCCAAGTGGGCCGGGCTGCCGGCGCGCGAGCGAGCACGCATCATGCGCCGGTTCGGTGAGCTGATCGAGAAATACAATGACGAGCTGGCGGCGCTTGAAACCGAAGACACGGGCCTCCCGATCGATCAAACCTCGCACGCGATGATCCCGCGCGCGGCGGAGAATTTTCATTTCTTCGCCGAAATCGCAACGCATATGGACGGCAAGAGCTATCCGGTCGATCGCCAGATGCTTAATTACACGCTGGTTCAGCCGGTCGGTGTATGCGGGCTGATCGTGCCGTGGAATGTGCCGTTCATGCTGGCGACATGGAAGGTTGCGCCGTGCCTCGCGCTCGGTAACACCGCGGTTCTGAAAATGTCGGAGCTGACGCCGCTGACAGCCGATCGCCTGGGCAAGATCGCACTCGAAGCGGGCGTGCCCAAGGGCGTCTTGAATGTCGTGCACGGGTATGGCCGCACAGCAGGCGAAGCTTTAGTGAAGCACTCCAAAGTGCGCACGATCTGCTTTACCGGCGGAACGGCGACGGGCAAGCGCATCACGCAAATGGCGGGGTTGAAAAAACTCTCGCTCGAGCTCGGCGGTAAATCGCCCGTGCTCGTGTTCGAAGATGCCGATCTCGGTCGAGCGCTTGATGCCGCCCTGTTCACGATCTTCTCGATCAATGGCGAGCGCTGCACCGCTGGCAGCCGCGTTCTCGTCCAACAGTCGGTCTACGACAAATTCGCCGATGAGTTCGCAGCGCGAGCGCGCAAGCTCAAGGTCGGCGATCCGCGCGAGAAGGACACAAAGCTCGGTTCGCTTATCACGCGCCCGCATCTCGAGAAGGTGCTCAATTACATCGAAATCGGCCGCAAAGAGGGCGCGACCGTTCTCGCTGGTGGCGAACGCCCCGCGCAATTGCCGGCGCGCGTGAAAGACGGAAACTTCCTGCTGCCGACCGTGCTCGCCGGCGTCGACAATAAGATGCGCGTGGCACAGGAGGAGATTTTCGGCCCGGTCGTTTGCCTCATCCCCTTCAAGGATGAAGCTGAAGGCCTTCGTCTCGCGAACGACGTGAATTACGGCCTCGCCTCTTACATCTGGACTCAGGACATCGGCAAAGCCCACCGGCTCGCTGCCGACATCGAAAGCGGGATGGTATTCATCAACTCGCAAAATGTGCGCGATCTGCGCCAGCCTTTCGGCGGCACGAAAGAATCCGGCATCGGCCGCGAGGGCGGTGAATACTCGTTCGAAGCGTTTTGCGAACTCAAGAACGTTTCGGTTTCGCTCGGTAATCACGCCATTCCGAAGTGGGGCGTGTAGTGACTACTTTGAATCACTCTCCCGTCATCCCGTGCGCTGCGCAGCATGAAATGATGCGCAGCAGACACGGGATCTCTCGCGATCTGGATCCCGGATCTGCGAAGCGTCACTTCGTGCCGCATCGCGTCCGGGATGACGAGCGAGGGCGTTGTGATGGGTAAGCTTGCGCTCGCGGCCAAGATCACGCACGTGCCTTCGATGTATCTCTCGGAGCTGCCCGGCAAGTTTCACGGCTGCCGCGAAGCTGCGATCGACGGCCACCGCGAGATCGGCCGACGCTGCCGCGCGCTCGGCGTCGATACGATCATGGTGATCGATGTGCATTGGCTGGTCAATGCCGGTTATCACATCAATTGCAATGCGCACTTCAAAGGCACTTACGCCTCAAATGAATTGCCGCATTTCATCAACGACATGTCGTTCGAGTATGACGGCAATCCCAAGCTTGGCCATCTCATTGCCGACATCGCCACGTCGCGAGGCGTGAAGACGCGCGCGCATGAATTGCCGGCGCTCGATCTCGAATATGGCACACTCGTTCCGATGCGCTACATGAATGCCGACAAGCACTTCAAAGTCATCTCTGTCGCCGGCTGGTGCGACCGCCACAAGCTCGAAGACAGCCGCATCGTCGGCGAGGCCATCGGCGAAGCGATCCGGAAAAGCAATTCGACCGTTGCCGTATTTGCCTCGGGCTCCTTATCGCACCGCTTTCAGGATAACGGCGCGCCGGAAGAGGCAATGTTCGATATCAGCCGCGAATTCTACCGGCAGGTGGATTTACGCGTGGTCGAGCTCTGGCAAAGGGGAGACTTTAAGACTTTTATCGCGATGTTGCCCGAATATGCCAAGCTGTGCCAAGGCGAGGGCGGAATGCACGACACAGCGATGCTGCTCGGGCTCCTGGGGTGGGACAAGTACAGCAAGCCGGTCGAGATCATCACGCCTTATTTCGCATCAAGCGGTACCGGACAGATCAACGCGATCTTTCCGCTCAACTGAAGCGTCTCAGGCAGCCACGCGAGGTTCGCACCATGGCCCGCATCCTCTCCAAGGAGCAAGTCGAGTCCGCCGCCGTGCAGCTCAATCAAGCCGAGCGCACGCGCAAACAAATCCGTCAGCTTTCGCTCGCTCACTCTGGCATGACGATCGAAGATGCTTATGCCGTGCAGCGCGCCTGGATCAACATCAAGCTGCATGATGGTCGCACGCTGAAGGGCCACAAGATCGGCCTCACATCGCGCGCCATGCAGCTGAGCTCGCAGATCGACGAGCCGGACTACGGCGATCTGCTCGACGACATGTTCTTCTCCGATGGCTCCGATATTCCGTTCGACCGGTTCATCGTGCCGCGCGTCGAGGTGGAGCTTGCCTTTGTGCTCAACAAGAAGCTCGACGGTCCGGGCCGCACCATGTTCGACGTGCTCGAAGCAACCGACTTTGTCGTGCCGGCCATCGAGATCATCGATGCGCGCATCGAGCGGACGGATGGGGCCACAAAGCAGCCGCGCGGAGTAGTCGACACGATCTCGGACAACGCGGCGGGCGCCGGGCTTGTCATGGGTGGGCGGCCGATCAAACCGCTGTCGGAGGACCTGCGGTGGATCTCGGCGCTGCTCTACCGCAACGGCGCCATCGAGGAATCGGGCGTTGCGGCGGCCGTGTTGAACAATCCGGCGAACGGTGTTGCGTGGCTCGCGAACAAGCTTTCGCAGCACGAGGTTGCTTTGCAGCCCGGTCAGATCATACTGAGCGGGTCGTTCACGCGCGCGGTCCCTGCGCAAATGGGCGATGTGTTCCACGTCGATTATGGCAAGCTCGGCTGCATCAGCTGCCGGTTCTCCGGAGCCAAGGATTGAGCAACATCCGCCCCAACAAGCTCAAGCGTGCGCTTGCCGAAAGACGCGCGCAAGTCGGCTGTTGGCTCGGATCAAGTGACCCCTACACCACGGAGATCATGGGCGGTGCCGGATTTGACTGGCTGCTGATCGACACCGAGCATGCGCCGCATGACATCGGCGCGGTGCTGCGGATGGCGCAAATTCTTGCGGCCTATCCTGTTGAAGTTCTTGTCCGGCCGGTCGATCACGATCCCGGCGTGATCAAACGCCTCTTGGACATCGGCATTCAAAGCCTGGTGGTGCCGTGGGTTGAAACGGCGGAACAGGCGCGGACGCTGGTGCAGGCAATGCGTTATCCGCCCCAAGGGTTTCGCGGGCTCGGCAGCGCAGTCGCGCGCGCGGCGCACTGGGGCCAAGTCGACAATTACGCGCACAAGGCCAATGGCGAGATGTGCCTTCTCGTGCAGATCGAGACGAAAAAGGGCCTCGACAATCTCGATGAGATTTTGCGCGTTGAAGGGGTCGACGGCATTTTCATTGGGCCATCCGACCTCTCAGCCTCGCTCGGCCATGTCGGCAATGCCTCGCACCCCGAAGTGCAGTCTGCAATCGATGACGCGCTGAAGCGGGCGCGCGCTGCAGGCAAGGCGCCCGCGATTTTCGCGACGGACCCCACGGCTGCGAAGCGCTATCTCGCCGATGGCGCGCTGTTCGTTGCCATCGGTGCCGATCTCGTCTTGCTATCGAACGCCGCACACATGCTCGCGCGTCAGTTCAAATAGCTCTCATGCATCTACCGGCGGCCGATCAGCGGATCATCGCCCAGCGCCCTCAACTGATCGAGCGGTTGCGCAAGATCTCAGGCGTCCGCGTGATCGTCGAGGAAACGGCACTGCGAACATTCGAATCCGATGGCTTGACGGCGCTGCGCCAGCCGCCACTTGTCGCCGTGCTCCCCATATCGACAGCGGAAGTCGCGGCGATCTTGCGCCTGTGCGCGGAAATGGGCGTGAAAGTCGTGCCGCGCGGCGCGGGCACGTCGCTGTCTGGCGGCGCGATTCCACTTGCCGACGGAATCATCCTCGGACTCTCGAAGCTCAACCGCATTCTCGAGGTCGATTACGACAATCGCTGCGTTGTGTGCCAACCGGGCGTCACCAATCTTGGCATTTCGAACGCCGTTGCCGAGCGCGGCTTTTATTACGCACCCGACCCTTCATCGCAAATCGCCTGCACGATCGGCGGCAATGTCGCGGAGAATTCCGGCGGCGTGCATTGCCTCAAATACGGGCTCACCACCAACAATGTGCTCGGCATTGAGATGGTGCTGATGAATGGCGAGATCATTCGTCTCGGCGGCAAGCATCTCGATTGCGCGGGGCTCGACATTCTTGCGGTGATGAACGGTTCGGAAGGCCTTCTGGGCGTCGTCACTGAAGTCACGGTGCGCATCTTGCCCAAGCCGCCGACGGCGCGCGCCCTGCTCATTGGATTTCCGTCGAATGAAGCCGCCGGAGACACGGTTGCCGCAATCATCGGCGCGGGAATCATTCCCGGCGGCATGGAGATGATGGACAAGGCAGCAATCAACGCCGCCGAAGACTATGTGCATGCCGGATATCCGCGCATGGCAGAGGCGCTTCTCATTGTCGAGCTTGATGGTCCGCAGGTTGAGGTCGATCACCTGACGGCGCGTGTTGAACAGATTGCGCGCTCGAACGGCGCCGAGAGTTGCAGCGCTTCGAGAGACGAGGCCGAACGCTTGACGTTTTGGGCCGGCCGCAAGGCGGCCTTCTCTGCCGCGGGACGCATCAGCCCGGATTATCTTTGTATGGACGGCACCATTCCGCGCCGCGAGCTTTCCCGCGTATTACATCGCATCAAGCAGATGGAGGGGGAGTTCAGTTTGCGTTGCGTGAATGTTTTTCACGCGGGCGACGGCAATCTTCATCCGTTGATCTTGTTCGATGCGAACAAGCCCGGTGAGCTCGACCGCGCGGAGGCATTCGGCGCCGCGATTCTGCGCTTGTGTGTCGAAGTCGGCGGCGTTTTGACCGGGGAGCACGGCGTGGGGGTTGAAAAGCGCGACCTCATGGGCGTGCAATTTTCCGAGACTGATCTCGCGCATCAAGAGCGCTTGAAGTGCGCTTTCGATCCCGAAGGGCTACTCAATCCCGGCAAGGTCTTTCCGGTGCTGCACCGTTGCGCTGAGCTTGGGCGGTTGCATGTGCATCGAGGGCGCCTTCCGCATCCCGAGCTTCCGAGATTCTGATGGCCGCTTCATCAGCGGAAGAGATCGCCGATGCCATTCGCGATGCGATTGCGAGCGAGCATTCACTCGAAATAATGGGGGCCGGATCGAAGCGCGCGCTCGGGCGGCCCGTAAATGCCACCAGCGTGCTCGATGTTTCGGCTTGCGCGGGCATTCTCACCTACGAGCCCGAGGAGCTTGTGCTAACCGCCCGCGCTGGCACACCCCTTGCCGAGATCGAAGCATTGCTCGCTGCCAACAATCAGATGCTGGCTTTCGAGCCGCCCGACTACGGTGCGCTTCTCGGCGCGAAGTCAACTGGCACAACGCTTGGCGGAACGATCGCGGTCAACGCATCCGGCCCGCGGCGCTTCAAAGCCGGCGCGGCGCGCGATCATGTGCTTGGTGTCACTGCCGTGTCGGGTCGCGGCGAGATATTCAAGGCCGGCGGAAAGGTCGTTAAGAACGTGACCGGCTATGATATTCCGCGCTTGCTCGCCGGTTCGTTCGGAACGCTCGCGGTGATGACCGAGATCACGCTCAAAGTTCTCCCTAGACCCGAGACCGAAAGGTCGCTCGCCTTGCGCAATCTCGACGACGAAATCGCGATCCGCGCGCTCACCGCTGCCTTGCAAAGCCCCTGGGATATTTCGGGCGCGGCGCATATTCCCGCCGAGCAAATGACGATCATGCGCGTTGAAGGCATTGCTGCATCGGTGGATGATCGCTTTGAGCAGTTATCAAAGCTGCTGAGCGTCTTTGCGCCGATTGAATCAATTGAGCATGCTCAATCGCAAATGTTATGGACCGGCATGCGCAACGTCTCACTGTTTGCGGGCGAGGCTAATGGGATCGTCTGGCGCTTGTCACTGCCGCCCGCGCAAAGCGCTGGTGCCGCGCGCAAACTTCACGAGCTGATTCCGCAAAGCCGTGCGATTTATGATTGGGGTGGCGGCCTCGTTTGGCTCTTGATGTCAGGCCCCGACCCTTTGAGCGAGATCGTCCGCGCCGTTGCGGCGCGAGCGGGCGGCCATGCCACGCTATTTCGCGCGCCGGCCGCGCTGCGCGCTAGCGCGCAAGTGATGCCGCCGCTCGAGCCTTCGCTCATGGCACTGAACCGGCGCCTGAAGCAGCAATTCGACCCCAAGCGCGTGCTCAATCCTGGGCGCATGTACGCCGAGATCTAGATGCAGACTCAATTCACGCTCGCGCAGCTTGCCGACCCCGCGACCCGCGAGAGCGATGCGATCCTGCGCGCGTGTGTGCATTGCGGGTTTTGCGCGGCTACCTGTCCTACCTATGTTGTGCTCGGCGATGAGCGCGACTCGCCGCGTGGCCGAATTTACATGATCAAGAACATGCTGGAGAGCGGCGCGCCAGCCGATCCCGCGACCGTAACACATATCGACCGCTGCCTGACCTGCCTTTCCTGCATGACGACATGCCCGGCGGGCGTGGATTACATGCATCTTGTCGATCACGCACGGGCGCACATCGCGCGCACATATCATCGGCCACTCTTCGACCGCCTTATGCGCTCGGCTCTGAATTTGATTTTGCCACATACGGAACGATCTCGTTTGGCGTTGCGATTGGGCGTTTTTGCCCGGCCGATCGCGGGCCTGCTGCCTCGACGGATCAAGCCTCTCCTAGAACGTGCACATTCTGCAGCAATCTCCCCCCTCCCCGTGCGGGAGGGGGATAGGGGGAGGGGTTCCGAGACGCGTGGTCCCACCCTCCCCCAGCCCCCTCCCGTCGAGGAAGGGGGGATTCGTGTTAGGCGGGTCGCTTTGCTCACCGGCTGCGTTCAGGCGACGTTGCGGCCGCAGATCAACGAAGCGGCGATTCGGCTTCTCAATCGTCGCGGCGTTGAAGTCGTGATTGCGAAAGGTGCCGGCTGTTGTGGCGCGCTCTCGCATCATTTGAGCAAAGATGCGGATGCTCTCCGCTTCGCCAAGGCAAATATCGATGCATGGACGCACGAGATCAATACGGCAGGGCTGGAGGCGATCATCGTAACGGCCTCCGGATGCGGCACGATGATCAAAGACTACGGGCATTTGTTGCGGCACGACTCAGCTTACGGCGAGCGTGCCAAGCGCGTCGCATCACTTGCGCGCGACATCAGCGAATTTCTCGCTGAGATCGGCATAGACGCGACTTCGCGAAAAGAGGGACTTAAGGTCGCGTATCACTCCGCTTGCTCGCTTCAGCACGGCCAGCGCGTGAACAAGGAGCCGCGTGAGCTTCTGCGCGCGGCGGGTTTCGATGTGCGCGAGATTGCAGAAGGCCATCTCTGCTGCGGCTCGGCCGGCATTTACAACATGCTCGAGCCCGAAATCTCGAATGAGTTACTGAGACGCAAGGTCGATAATATCGAGCACACGGGCGCGGACGCAATCGCGACAGGAAATATCGGTTGCATCACGCAGATCGCGCGCGGCACCAAGCTACCGATCGTGCACACTGTTGAGCTCTTGGATTGGGCCACCGGCGGAATAATCCCGGATGAACTTGCGCATCTGGCCCCACCCTCACCCGGATCGCGAACGGGCTGACGCCCGGCGATCCGGCCTCTCCCTCAAGGGAGAGGCGATTCAATGTGGCATCCGCAGGATCGGCTTGATCGTCGTGCCGGCTTCGGAATCGTGAAAGGCCTGTGCAACCTCCTCGAATGGATAGAACTTCACCAGCCGGTCGAACGGGAAGCGCCCCTGCTTGTAAAGATCGATCAGCATCGGGATGAAGAGCTGCGGCGTTGCATCGCCCATCAGAATCATCGTCCATCTTTGGCCGCTCGACATCATCAGGCTGATGGGCACGTCGCCCTCCGGCGCGTTGACAAGGCCGAGCGAGCCCTGCATCGCCAGCACTTGCGTTGCTTGTACAAAGACACTCTTAGAAGTCGTCGTATTGAATGCGAACTCGATACCGCGCGGCGCGATCGAGCGAATGAGTTTTACCGCATCTTCCTTCGTGGCATCGACCACATGGGTTGCGCCGAGCTCGCGTGCCAGCGAAAGCCGCGAAGCGACCTTGTCGATCGCGACAATGTGCTTGGCACCGGACAGGCGCGCCGCCATAACGGCGGAGAGTCCGACGCTGCCCACGCCAAACACGGCAATCGAATCCCCCGGCCTGAGCCGAAACGCATTGATGACGGCACCGGCGCCCGTGAGAATGCCGCAGCCGAGCGGGCCCAAGAGCTCGATCGGCACATCTTTCGGCACGAGCACGGCCGAGTTTTCGGAGGCGATCGCGAATTGCGAGAAAGACGATTGATTGAAGAAACGTGCTGAGATGGGCTTGCCGTTCTGATGAACGGGGCTTGAGCCGTCGGGGCGCATGCCGCCGAAATTGCGCGGCCCCATCTCATCGCAATAGCTATTGGCGCCACGCCGGCAACTCGGGCATTGGCCGCAATAACCGTAGCTCAGCACAACATGGTCGCCGGCCAGCATTTGCTTAACGCCGGCCCCCACGCGCTCGACGATGCCGGCGCCCTCATGCCCGAGAATCATTGGCGCCCCGCGCGCTCGCTCATGCATCATGATGTCGGTATGGCAAATGCCCGACGCTACGATGCGAACGAGAATTTCCCCTTCCCGCGGTTCCTCGATATCGAACGCCTCAATGACTGGCGCGGGCGAGCCGGGTCGTGAAATGGCTGCTAAGGTTTTCATGTCAGGCTCACTGTGATGGCGCTTTTTGCAACGCGGCAGGGCCGGGCTTTTTGCGGCTGGGTCTCGCCAAGACTGGGCGCCGCGCCCTAAGTTAGGTGACAGAGCGGCTTCGGGCCAGCCCATTCACAGCAAGGATGCGAATCCCATGCAACAAGAGAAAGTTATCATTACGTGCGCATTGACCGGCGCTTCGCCTGCGTCCTTGCAACACCCGAACTTCACCAAGACGCCGGAGATGATCGCCCAGCAAGGCATCGAGGCCGCCGCCGCCGGTGCTTCGATCCTGCATATCCATGTGCGCGATGAAGAAGGCAGGCCTTCGACCGAGATGAAGCACTACAAGCAGGTGTGCGATCTCATCCGCAAGAAGAACACCGACGTCATTTTCAACCTGACCACGGGTCCGGGCTGCAGCTGGCACCAAAGCGATGACGACCCGAAAATGCCAGGACCGGGCACGCAAATGTACACCGCCGAACGGCGCATCGAGCATGTTGCCGCGCTCAAGCCCGAAATCTGCACACTCGACATTTGCACGATGCAAATTTTCGGTCATGTCGCAATCAACACCGATAAGATGATGACGCGCATCGGCCATATGCTGCAGGATCTGAATGTCATGCCGGAGATCGAATGCTTCGACACGGGCGATTTCGTGTTTGCACAAGACTTGATCGCCAAGGGCGCGCTCAAAGGCCCGGGCATGTATTCGTTCGTGCTCGGAACGAAATACGGCCTTGTCGCGACGACCGAAGCGATGATCTATAGCCGGGCGCAGATGCCGGCGGGCGCGTGCTGGACGGGCTTCGGCGTTTCGCGCCACTCCTTCCCGATGGCGGCGCAATCGGTGATTCTCGGCGGGCACGTGCGCACGGGCTTTGAAGACACGCTATGGCTTTCGAGAGGCAAGCTTGCGCCATCGAATGCCGCGCTTGTCGATCAAGCGCGCATGATCATCGAGGGCCTCGGCAGCCAAGTCGCTACACCCGGCGAAGCACGCAAAATCTTAGGCCTGAAGGATTAGGCACTGCGTTTCGTGCGCCTTACCCCCCCGGGGCATTCGGCGTATGGATCAGCGCGGCCGGTCGCCATTGATGGCAACGCGCATCATGCGCCGGCGTTCGCCTGGATAATCGTTGAGCGCATAGTGGAGCGTGCAGCGATTATCCCATAGTGCAAGCGTGTCCTTCGCCCAGCGGAAGCGACAGGTGAGCTCCTCGCGGGTTGCATGCTCCTTGAGGAATTTGAGAAGAGGCCGGCTCTCCTGCTCGGTCATGTTCTTAAAGCGCCGCATATAGTCCGGTGAGATCGCGAGGATCGGCCGTCCGGTCTCTGGATGAGTGCGAATGACAGGATGCGCGACTTCCGCCGCCGCTTCGTCGCGGTGATCAACTTGCATCGACATCTTGCTGCCGAAGCCGGTTCCACCCACCTTGGTTGAGCCGTAAAGCATAACTGCGGAATGCATGCCCGTCAGCGGACGGAGCATCTCCTTCATTCCGTCGGAGAGCCGGTCATAGGCGAGATAGAGATTGGACCACAATGTATCACCGCCCACTTCGGGCACTTCGAGTGCATAGAGCGCCGCACCAAGTGGTGGCTCATCGAGAAAGGTAAGATCGGCATGCCACGCGCCACCGAAATTTGCGTCATCTTTTGGATCCTTTAGAACCTCGAGCACCTCGGGCTTATCGGCCATCCCCGCAACATACGGATGCACATTGAGTGTCCCGAAGCGTGATGCGAAAGCGCATTGTTGCTCACGCGTTAGGTGTTGATCCGGAAAGAAGAGGACAAGATGCTTGAGAAATGCACTGTGGATGGTATCCCAC
>JBAQHC010000221.1:0-14565 GCA_049288095.1 Alphaproteobacteria bacterium
TGCCGACGAAAAGGGCCACTCGCATCTCGGCCCGACAGTCGAGCGGCTGGCCAATCTTTTGCCGATTGCATCGCACGCGCGCGAGCGCATCATCAAGGAAGCACGGCACAATCCTTCGTTCCGGCCGATCCTCGTTGCCGAAGGCCTGTCCTGGGATCAATTCAGCCGCATCAATATCATGATGCCGGATCTGCCGGGCATTCAGCCGGAGATCGGCGAAAAGCGCGATTATCCCTATGGCTCTGACATGTCGCACGTCTTGGGCTATGTCGCGCGGGTTTCGGATAGCGATATTGAATCCTTCCGTCGGGCGGCGTCAAAGCACCATCAGGATCTTGATCCCGAGCTCGAAGAGACATTGCGCCTGCCGACTTTCCGCATTGGCAAAAGCGGCATCGAATCCGCGTTCGAAGATCAGCTGCGCGGCACGGCCGGCGCGCGCCATGTCGAGGTCAACGCGTTCGGCCGTGAAATCAAGGAGCTCGGCCATGTCGAGGGCACGCCTGGCCTTGACGTCAATCTGACGATCGACGCCGAGCTTCAATCCTATGTGATGGCGCGCGTTGAGGGCCAAAGCGCGGCCGTCACCGTGATGGACATTTCCAACGGCGACATTTTGGCGATCGCTTCCGCACCCGGTTTCGATCCTGATCCATTTGCGATCGGTTTGACGCCCGATCAATGGGCTGCACTACGCGACAATGAGCTCAACCCGCTCATAAACAAGACCATTGCGGGCCAGTTTCCGCCCGGATCGACATTCAAGATTTGCACGGCGCTTGCCGGGCTTTCGTCGGGCGCGGTCAATCCCGATCAAATCTTCCATTGCAGCGGCAGCTATCCGTTCGGCAATCGCTCTTTCCATTGCTGGAAGAAAGAGGGCCACGGTCCGCAGAATATGCATCTCGGCATCAAGAACTCCTGCGACGTCTACTTCTACAACGTCGCACGGCTGACCGGTGTTGATCAGATCGCCAAGACGGCGCGCGCGCTCGGCCTCGGCACCAATTACAATTTCGTTTTGCCCGGCACGAAATCGGGCGTTATCCCCGATCGAGCGTGGAAACTGAAGCAATATAAAGTGCCGTGGTTTGATGGCGAGACGCTCAGCGTCGGCATTGGCCAAGGCTATGTCACGGCGACACCGCTTCAGCTTGCTGTGATGGTTTCGCGCCTCGCCAATGGCGGCAAAGCGATCATGCCGCGGCTCGTACGCGCGCTTGGCGAAAAGATGCAACCGAATGCCCCGGCACCGGATATCGGACTTGATCCCGATCACATCGCGATCGTGAAGGGGGGCATGAACGGCGTTTCCAACGAGCCGGGCGGCACCGCCTATGCCGCGCGCATCACGCAGCCCGGTTTCGAGCTTTGCGGCAAGACGGGTTCTGCACAGGTTCGGGTGATCACGGCGGAAGAACGCGTGCACGGCGTCATCAAGAATGAAGATCTGCCGTGGAAATTGCGCGATCACGCGCTGTTCGTTGCCTTCGCACCGGCGCAAGCGCCGCGCTATGCGATTTCGGTTCTCGTGGAGCATGGCGGGGGCGGCGCAAAGGCTGCGGCGCCGATCGGTAGAGATGTTCTGTTGTTTGCGCAGCAGAAAGATCCACTTAGCCGCGTTCAATACGATCCGACGCACCCGCAGACCGTCGCTTCGCGTGGGGAGACCGTGCGATGATGATGGACAATTATGGGCCGACGGGGCGCGAGCTTTCGATCACCCAAAAGCTCTTCGAGATCAATTGGGGTCTCGTGATGCTCTTGACCGTGATCGCCGGCATCGGCATTGCGATGCTCTATTCGGTCGTCGGCGGCTCGTGGCAGCCTTATGCGCTCGCCCAGCTCACACGCTTCGGCATTGCCATTCTCATTCTCGTTGGCGTCGCGCTTGTCGATATCAGAGTGTGGATGTCGCTGGCTTATCCCGCTTACGCGATCGGCCTTTTGCTGCTCGTAGGTGTGGAGATCATTGGCGATACGGGCAAGGGCGCAACGCGCTGGATTACGCTTGGCCCGCTCACGCTTCAACCTTCCGAGATCATGAAGATCGCGCTCGTGCTTGCGCTCGCGCGTTTCATGAATGCGCGGCCGCGCAGCCAGATCAACCATCCCTTCACGCTGGCGCCGGCGCTTCTGCTGATCCTCATTCCCACCATCTTGGTGATGCATCAGCCGGATCTCGGCACGGCATTACTGCTGTTGCTCTGCGGCGCCGGCATGTTGTTTCTCGGCGGACTCTCCTGGTGGTATATCGGCAGCGCGATCATGGGCGCGATCTGCGCGATCCCGCTCGCTTGGCGCGTGCTCAAGGATTATCAGAAGGACCGCGTTCTCACCTTCCTGGATCCGTCGCGCGATCCGATGGGCGCTGGCTATCACACCCTGCAAGCCAAGATCGGCCTAGGCTCGGGCGGCCTTATCGGCAAAGGCTATCTCAACTCGACGCAAGCGCGGCTTGATTATCTGCCTGAGAAACACACGGATTTCATCTTCACGATCCTTGGCGAAGAGTTCGGCTTTATCGGCACGCTCACGCTCTTGTCGCTTTACGCGCTCGTGTTGTTCTACGGCATGAATATCGCCTATTCGAGCCGCAACCAGTTCGGCCGCTATGTGGCGATGGGCATGTGCCTCATTCTCCTGCTTTATGTGCTCATCAACACCGCGATGGTTGTCGGGCTCATCCCGGTCGTCGGCGTGCCCTTGCCGCTGGTCTCCTATGGCGGCACGGCAATCATGACGATCATGTTCGGCATGGGCCTTCTGATGAGCGTCTATGTCCACCGCCATGTCGAAATGAAGCGCGCTTAGGGTGGCTCGACAGCCCAGTAGCGTGCTGTAAGCCTTGGTTTGCACAGGCAAATCTGGGGCGTAGACACCCCCCTTTCGCTCTGCTAACAAGCCCGCCTGCCGCAAGGGGCCGCATGCTCCTCGCGAATGGCGAGCCCCGTCAGGGGGGCGCGCGCTTCGGATGAAGGCGCGGGTGATTAGCTCAGTTGGTAGAGCAGCTGACTCTTAATCAGCGGGTCACAGGTTCGAGTCCTGTATCACCCACCAAATCATCGCGATTGAGCAGCAAGGCTCCTACGAACGGGTTGGCGGCTTAGCTCTCGCCTCGGCTATTTCTTTTTGCCGGCGGCGGGCTTTCCCAAGTTGTTAACCGCCCAGACCGCAGCACGCACCGCGTCTGCTGGGCAAGTCACCTTCGGCGAGTGCAGCACCGCGAAGTAGCGCGGCGTGGTACGCCCATCGACTGGAACCGACCAAGCGTAGGCTTTCTTAGCTTTGGGATGATCTTGCAGATTAAAAATGTGAACGACGCCATCCCACATGTGGGTGTTTGAGTGTGCACGTAGCACCCGTACGGAGCGTGCAAACACCGCGGTTGCGTGATGTTGCGACTTAATTACCTGCTTCAGCTGTTCTGCTGTGGCATCGTTCATTTGAGGAGTTTACCACAGCGTCGTTAGAGTGAGCTTGTGCATTGGCTCTTAATTGCGTCGAACCAATTCATGCCTTGGAAACTTCGGTGTGGCGCTGAGTACGGGGCCGGCCCAACCCCGCACCCAAGTCTGGCAATGGGTTTGTGATTTGTTGGTTGATATAGCGTGAACTCGTTTAGATGGTCTTAAGAGATCTTTCGATAACGCGCCATCATCATGCGCCTGCGCGACTTTTCTTCAGCGCGCTCGCTTGCGAGACTTAACTTCCTCCGGATCCCCTAAATCCCTCATTCAGCAATCCCTCGAATTGTTTCACGATGCTTTTGTCGGAATAAGAAGCCCTGACATACTCATGTCCGGTATGTCTAATCTCCTTAGCCTCGTCCGGCTTGGCTTCAATAAAATCCAATATCTCCCTTAGATCAGCAGCAGTCGTAAATTCCAGGAAATGCTTACCGGCCTTCATGAAGTAGCCTACACAGGGCGCATATTCCTGAATTAGGAGTGCCCCGGCTAAGGGCGCCTCGAAGACCCTATCGGTCGCCACGCGCTCACTTCTTAGCCAGCGCATGCAAAAACTCAATGCCGCCCCAGATCTACTCAGCCTGGCCATGTAATTGGCGTAAGCTTGCAATGGGTCCTGGTCCTCATTCTTGAAGTCCGAGATGTCCCATTCGATTGGCAGGCTCTGCTCCATCAGCTCAAGACGGCCCTTGTGATGACCTGCGATGCGGCCACAAAAGCTGGCCTTCATCGGTTTGCTATCGTCTGGCTCGATCACAACACCATGAGGCATAGGACAATGAAGAACCGGAATTCCGAGCGTATTCCAAAAGTTAAATGACGGAACTAACGCCCAAATCGCGTCGACATCCTTAGACGCCTCTCTTACAACCGCCTCATTGAGCGCCCAACCATCGAAATAAATTGGGACTATCTTGATACCCAACGAACGCACGATAGCCATAAAAGAACGCCGAACCGACAGCTCGGCAGGATTTAGAATATAATCATCGTCCCACAGCAAAACGTCCGGGCGCGATTCCCTGCACGCCTCGATGAGCCCGTCGTAGTCATTGGGCGCATAAGGCCAGCGCAATGGATGATAATCGGCTTCCCACCCATAATCCTCGATTGCCCGCTTGAATCTTGGCCCGATGTCGGCGTCCAGCGTTTTATCGTCAAGCCTGAGCCAGCCCCTAATGGCAACTAGAACTTTCATGCATTCCCAATCATCTCATCTAACGCAGTGTTCCCGGCGGCTACCCGAGTCTTGCTCAGAACGTTAGCATCCTGCGCCGCGGCTTGTTTCATCTGAGCTTGTGGATAACGTAGAGTCAGATTCGCAAGTTAGGATTGGGTAAATAACCGACTCGGGATTGAGTGGCGGGCGGCGGCTCGCGGAGCTGGTGCCACGCGTACCAACAGGGCCGCGGGGGGCATGCCCTAGGACCGGCGCCCGCTGTCGTCTGTCCCATATCATCCGCAGACTGATGATCTGGCTTCTCTGCTGCACTCGCGAAGGCGCTGCAGTTTATTGCGCGCACGAACCCTCCAAGTCGACGTCGCTTGCCGTGGGAGAGGGAGCTTCGCGCCTTCGAAGCAAGAAGCTGCGAAACGAGGAGCGATTGGGATATCCGCGCGAATCGCCAGCGCGATCTCTGGTTGGACCTTGCGCCCTGAAGTAAGCTTATTTCGTTCTCTCGTTCAGAAGAATCGGCAAACCCACAAGAGCCTTCGAGGCGCGGGGCCTCAAGGCGAGCTGAAATCGCCGGAATCGGCACTATATTTTGCGGAGTGCTCTCTCCAAGAGCGAGGAATTGTTTCCCGACGCCGGCCGCTGAGGCGAAGTTTCTTTGGTCAAGCTCGACGATAAATACACGGCCACCGAAGGCCGAGTTTTCCTCTCCGGTTTGCAGGCGCTGGTGCGCCTGCCGATCGTTCAGATGTGGCGCGACCATGCTGCAGGACTCAATACGGCTGCCTTCATTTCCGGTTATCGCGGATCGCCGCTTGGCGGCTATGACCAGGAGCTGACGAAGGCCACGAAATACCTCGCCGCGAACGACATCAAGTTCCAGCCGGGCGTGAACGAGGATCTTGCGGCGACGGCCATCTGGGGCACGCAGCAATTGAGCCTTTCGCCCGGCGCTAAGAAGGATGGTGTCGTTGGGATTTGGTATGGCAAGGGGCCGGGCGTCGATCGCTCCGGCGACGTGCTCAAGCACGGCAATTCTGCGGGGTCGTCAAAGCATGGCGGCGTGCTTTGCCTTGCCGGCGATGATCACTCCTGCAAGTCCTCGACCATTCCCCATCAATCCGATCACGCCTTCATGTCGGCGATCATTCCGGTGCTCTACCCGTCGTCGATCCATGAATTCATCGAGCTCGGGCTTCTCGGCATTGCGATGTCGCGTTATTCGGGCTGCTGGGTCGGGATGAAGTTCATTTCGGACACGGTCGAAACGACGGCGGCAATCGATCTTGCTGGTGAGCATCGCGCGTTTGTCTTGCCGACTGACTTCGAAATGCCGCAAGGCGGGCTCAATTTGCGCTGGCCCGATCCGCCACTGGTGCAAGACGAGCGGCTGCAGAATCACAAGCCCTATGCAGCAATCGCATTCGCGCGCACCAACAAAGTCGATCGGGTCATGCTCGACACGGCGAATGCGCGGCTCGGCATCGTTGCATCCGGCAAGGCTTACGAGGACGTGCTGCAGGCGCTGCGCGAGCTTGAAATCGGCGAGGCCGAGGCGCGCGCAATCGGTTTGCGCATCTACAAGGTTCGCATGCCGTGGCCGCTCGAGCCCGAAGGCATACGCCACTTCTCCGAAGGTCTTGACGAGGTCTTGGTTCTTGAGGAGCGGCGCGAGATCATCGAGTTTCAGATCAAGCAGCAGCTGTTTAATTGGCGCGCCGATGTGCGGCCGAACATTATCGGCAAATTCGACAATCACGATCATCCTTATTTGTCTCTGTCGGACTCGTTGACCGTCGGTAGCGTTGCCCGCGCCATTGCAGACCGTGTGCTCAAGCTCGACTTCGATGAAAGCCTAAAGGCCAAGATCGCGCGCGAGCTGGCGTATCTCGAACAGCGCGAGCAATTGATGCTGCACCACCATGCGCCAACAACGCGCGTGCCTTACTATTGCTCTGGCTGTCCCCATAATACTTCAACGCGCGTGCCGGAGGGCAGCCGCGCACTTGCCGGCATCGGCTGCCACTACATGGTGCAGTGGATGGACCGGCACACCGAGACGTTCACTCAGATGGGCGGGGAGGGCGTGTCGTGGACCGGAATCGCTCCGTTCACGGATGAAAAGCATGTCTTCGCCAATCTCGGCGACGGCACCTATTTCCACTCAGGCCTTTTGGCGATCCGTCAATCTGTCTCATCAGGCGCGAACATCACCTATAAGATTCTCTATAACGATGCCGTCGCGATGACCGGCGGCCAACATGTCGACGGCAATTTGACGCCCGAGCAGGTGACTCATCAGCTCTTCAACGAAGGCGTCAAGCCGATCTACCTTCTGAGCGACCATCCAGAGCGCTACACGCAAGGCGATCTCGCGGCTGGCGTCGTTCTTAAGCACCGCGATTACATCGACCCGGTGATGAAGGAAATCCGCGAGAGCCCGGGATGTTCGGCGATCGTGTATGTGCAGACATGCGCTGCGGAAAAACGGCGGCGACGCAAGCGCGGAACGATGGAGGATCCGCCCAAGCGCGTCGTGATCAATGCGGCGGTGTGCGAAGGCTGCGGCGATTGTTCGACGCAGTCCAATTGCGTTTCGGTCGAGCCGCTCGAAACGGAATTCGGGCGCAAGCGCCAGATCAATCAGTCTTCGTGTAATAAAGACTATTCCTGCCTCAAGGGTTTTTGCCCGAGCTTTGTCACAGTGCATGGCGGGGCGCTGCGTAAGAAGTCGCCTTTGCTGCAGATTGATCTTTCTCCGCTCGTTGAGCCCGAAATCGCGCCGCTGAGCGATCACCGTCCATGGAACATTGCCGTCACTGGCGTTGGAGGGACTGGCGTTCTGACGATCGGCGCCATTCTCGGCATGGCCGCGCATTTCGAGGGCAAGGCCTCCATGATTCTCGACATGGCGGGCCTCGCGCAAAAGGGCGGCGCCGTTCTCAGCCATGTGCGCCTCGCTTGGCATCCCGAGGAAGTAACATCGCCGCGCATCGTAACGGGAGGCGCGGATTTGCTCCTCGCGGCCGACAATGTCGTGGCAGCCTCCGCCGATGGCGTCACACTGTGCGATCCCAAGCGAACGCACGCGATCGTCAACACACACCTGATGCCGGTCGCCGACTTCGTGCGTAATCGCGATTTCGATTTCCGTGCTTTTCAAACCGATGGCGTTATCCGGGATAACGCCATGCCCGGCGCGTCGTTCCTCGATTTCGCGAGTGTCGCTGAGGCGGCAATCGGAGATTCGATTGCGACCAATATCATGATGGTCGGCTATGCGTGGCAGAAGGGCCTAATTCCGCTCAGGCGCGAATCCATCGAGCAAGCGATCACGCTCAATGGCGTTTCGGTGAAAGACAATGTGCTCGCCTTCAATATCGGGCGGTTGCTCGCTCTCGCGCCGGAGAAATTACGCGTGCCGGAAACGAGCCGCGTGCAACGTAAGATTCAGAGCGAGATGAGCCTGGATGAAGTCATCGCGCATCGCTCGCAGCATCTGACGGCATATCAGAACGCCAAGCTCGCGGGGCGCTATCGAGCGCTCGTTGATCGCGCGCGCCACGCCGCGGCGAAGGCCGGGCTTGATGAGCGAATTGTTCGCGCGGTTGCCGTCAACTACGCAAAGCTTCTGGCCTACAAGGACGAATATGAAGTGGCCCGGCTTTATCTCGCCCCGGAATTTCGCGCCTCGCTCGCCGAGCACTTTGAGGGCAATTACAAGCTCGGCTTCAATCTGGCGCCGCCATTCCTGCCGGGCACAGATCCCAATGGCCGGCCGCTCAAGCACGAATTCGGGCCGTGGATGATGGCGGGGTTCCGTGGCCTGGCAAGCCTCAAGGGCCTGAGAGGTACGCCTTTTGACCTATTCGGGCGCGCGCATGACCGGCGCGAGGAGCGCCAATTGATCAAAGACTATGAGGAATTGGCCGAACGCGTGCTGCCAAAGCTCAACAAAGCCAACGCCGAAACCGCGCTCGACTTGCTAAGCTTGCCTGAGGAGATTCGGGGCTTCGGGCCGGTGAAATCAGAGGCCATTGCGCGCTCGCGCGGTAAGCAGGCGGAGCTGCTTGCAAAGTTCGAGAGCGCATCCGTGAGCCCGGCAGCGGCGTCGGCTGCAAAGGATGAGGCATGTTCACTGCCGGCATGAATTTCGCGTTGGGAGACGAGATCGAGGCGCTGCGCGAGGTGGTTCACCGTTTCGCGCGGGAGAAGATCGCGCCGCGCGCCGCCGAAATCGATGAAAGCAATCACTTTCCACGTGATTTGTGGCCGGAGCTTGGTGCGCTCGGGTTTCATGGCGTGACGATTCCCGAGGAGTTTGGCGGCGCAGGGCTAGGCTATCTCGCCCACTGCGTGGTGATGGAGGAATTGAGCCGCGCCTCAGCCGCCATTGCGCTTTCCTACGGCGCGCATTCTAATCTCTGCATCAATCAGATCGGCCGCAACGGCACCGCGGAACAAAAGCGGCGCCATTTGCCCAAGCTCATTTCAGGGGAACATCTGGGCGCGCTTGCGATGTCCGAATCCGGCTCTGGCTCGGACGTCGTCTCGATGAAACTGCGCGCGGACCGCAAGGGTAATTCCGCCTTCGTGCTCAACGGCACGAAGATGTGGATCACAAACGGGCCGTCAGCTGATGTCCTGGTCGTTTATGCCAAGACCGATATGCATGCGGGGCCGCGTGGCATTACCGCGTTCTTGATCGAGAAAGACATGAAAGGTTTTGCACCGGCGCAAAAGCTAGACAAGCTTGGCATGCGGGGCTCGGACACGTCGGAGCTCGTGTTCACCGATTGTGAAGTGCCGATGGAAAACGTGCTCGGCGAGGTTGGGCGCGGTGTGAATGTGCTCATGTCCGGTCTCGATTATGAGCGCGTCGTGCTGGCCGCGGGGCCGCTCGGCATCATGCAGGCGTGTCTCGATGTCGTCATGCCTTATGTGCATGAGCGCAAGCAATTCGGCAAATCGATCGGCGAGTTTCAGCTCGTGCAAGCCAAAGTGGCTGACATGTACGTCACGATGAACGCTTGCCGTTCGTATGTTTACACCGTCGCCCGCGCGTGCGATCGCGGCGAGACGACGCGCGAGGATGCGGCGGGAGCGATCCTTTATGCCGGAGAGAAGGCCACCCAATGCGCGCTCGACGCGATCCAGCTTCTCGGCGGCAATGGTTATATCAATGAGTTTCCGACAGGGCGGTTGCTACGCGATGCGAAGCTCTACGAAATCGGCGCCGGCACGAGCGAAATAAGACGCATGCTGATCGGCCGCCAGCTCTTTGAGAAGACGGCATGAGCGCGCTCAAGACCGCAATCGATGTTCGCTCGCGCGAGTTTGCCGCAAACGCTGCGGCGATGCAGGTGCTGATCGAGAACCTGCGAGGTAAGCTCGGCGAAGTCGCACAAGGCGGCAGCGAAGCCTCGCGCGCACGGCATAAGTCGCGCGGGAAGTTGCTTGCTCGCGAGCGCATCGATTTGCTGATCGATCCCGGTACGCCGTTTCTCGAGCTGTCGCCGCTTGCCGCGCATGGTCTTTATGACGGCGAAGTGCCGGCCGCGAGCCTCGTCACGGGCATTGGCCAAGTAAGCGGCCGCCCGAGCATGATCATCGCGAATGATGCGACCGTCAAAGGCGGCACTTATTATCCGATGACGGTGAAGAAGCATTTGCGTGCGCAAGATATCGCGCTCGACAATCATCTGCCGTGCATTGCGATGGTTGATTCCGGCGGCGCGTTTCTGCCCCAGCAGGACGAGATATTTCCTGACGAGCGGCATTTCGGACGTATCTTCTATAACCAGGCGCAAATGTCTGCGCGGGGCATTCCGCAAGTCGCCATCGTGATGGGTTCATGCACTGCCGGTGGTGCCTATGTGCCGGCTATGTCGGATCAGGCGATCATTGTCAAAGGGCAAGGCACGATATTTCTCGGCGGGCCGCCGCTTGTGCGTGCGGCGACAGGCGAAATCGTGACGGCCGAGGAGCTTGGCGGTGCGGAGCTTCACAGCCGCCGCTCGGGCGTAACCGATTATCTCGCGGAAAGCGATGCGCACGCGATCGGTCTTGCGCGCAATGTCGTGGCTTCTCTCGGCGCGCCAGCAAGGCCCTCAATCGATGTCGGCGCCGTGCGCGAGCCGCTTTATCCCACTTCCGAAATTGCGGGTGTTGTTCCGGCTGATCCGCGCATGTCGTATGACGCACGCGAGGTGATCGCCCGTCTTGTTGATGCCTCCGAGTTCGATGAGTTCAAAAAACTCTATGGCGAGACACTGATTTGCGGCTTTGCAAAAATCTGGGGTGTGCCCGTTGGCGTTCTCGCAAACAACGGCATTCTCTTCAGCGAGAGCGCGCTCAAAGGCGCGCATTTTGTCGAGCTATGCAGCCAGCGCAATATCCCGCTCGTGTTTCTCCAGAACATCACCGGCTTCATGGTCGGTCAGCGCTATGAGGCGGGCGGGATCGCCAAGGATGGCGCGAAGCTTGTGACGGCGGTCGCGACAACCAATGTGCCGAAATACACGGTCGTCATTGGCGGAAGCTATGGCGCCGGAAATTACGCTATGTGCGGCCGCGCCTATCACCCGCGCTTTCTCTGGATGTGGCCGAATGCGCGCATCTCGGTGATGGGCGGCGAACAGGCGGCGACGGTGCTGTCGCTCTTGCGCCGCGAGAGCGTCGAAGGCCGCGGCGGCAAGTGGAGCGAGAAGGAAGAGGCCGAGTTCAAGGCGCCGATCCGCGCGCAATATGAGACGCAGGGCGATCCTTACTACGCAACTGCCCGGCTCTGGGACGACGGCATCATCGAGCCCGCGGACACGCGCTTCGTGTTGGGCCTGGCGCTCCATGCCGGTCTTCATGCGCCAATTGAGCCGACGAAGTTCGGCGTTTTCAGAATGTGACCGGCGATGAGCGATTATCTTCGCATCGAAACAAAAGAGCATCATTCGGTATGGGTCGTGCTTGCGCGCCCGGATAAGCATAATGCATTCGATGAACATTTGATCGCCGGATTGACGGATGCGCTAAAGCGAGTCGAGGCGGACGGAACGGCCGCCTCCATTGTCCTTGCCGCCGAAGGGCAGAGCTTCAGTGCCGGCGCCGATCTTGATTGGATGCGCCGTGCCGCTGCCTTTACGCGCGAAGAGAACATCAAAGACGCGCGGGCGCTGGGCCGCCTTCTTCATGTGCTCGATAACCTCAGTAAGCCCACTGTGGCGGTTGTGCAGGGCGCGGCCTATGGCGGCGCGCTTGGCCTGATTGCCTGCTGCGATATCGCGATCGCGGCAGAAGAGGCGAAATTCTCTTTTTCCGAAACGCGGCTCGGGCTGATTCCTGCGGTCATTTCGCCTTATGCCGTCTCCGCGATCGGCGCACGAAATGCACGGCGTTATTTTCAGAGTGCCGAGATTTTCAGTGCAGCGGCCGCCAAGGATATCGGGCTCGTGCACGAGGTTGTGCCCGGTGATAAGCTCAATGTGCGCGTCGACGAAATCCTGGCTGCACTCGCGCTGGCGGCGCCGCACGCCAAAGCTGCCGCGAAGCGACTGATCAAGGACGTTGCGCATCGGCCAATCAGCGATGTCATGGAAACGACCGCGCAGCTCATTGCCGATACGCGTACTAGTCCGGAGGCGAGGGAAGGGCTGCAAGCGTTCTTCGACAAGCGCAAGCCCAATTGGCAATGGTGAGGCGCGCCCGGTGAACGATAAGCCTTCAAAGCGCAGCCTTAAGCCGGTCGATGCGGCTTTGCGTGCGCGGCCGTTCGGCAAGCTGCTGATCGCCAACCGAGGCGAGATTGCGTGCCGCGTGATGCGCACGGCACGGCGCATGGGCATCAAGACTGTCGCTGTTTATTCCGAAGCCGACGACCGTGCACGCCATGTCGCCGAGGCAGACGAAGCGGTGTCTATCGGTCCCGCGCCAGCAAGCGAAAGCTATTTGCGCATCGACTACATCATTGCGGCGGCGAAACAATCGGGCTCAGAGGCCGTGCATCCCGGCTATGGCTTTCTCTCGGAAAACGAGGCTTTCGCTGAAGCCTGCAGCAAGGCTGGGCTTGTCTTCGTCGGGCCGCCGGCCTCGGCGATTAAAGCAATGGCGTCGAAATCCGCTGCGCGGCAATTGATGCAAGCGGCGGGTGTCGCTGTCGTGCCGGGTTACGACAAAGCGCAAGACGATAAGAGTTTGGCATCGGCGGTAGCCAAGATTGGTTTTCCGGTTCTGATCAAGCCGACGGCTGGCGGCGGCGGCAAGGGCATGCGAATTGTCGCCAAACAAAGTGAGCTTGCTGAAGCCCTTGCCGGCGCGCGCAGTGAGGCCAAGCGCAGCTTTGGCGATGACCAGCTCTTGATCGAGAAATATGTCGCGAAGGCGCGGCATATAGAAGTCCAGGTGTTCGGCGATACACATGGCAATGTCGTTTCGCTTTACGAGCGCGACTGCACGCTGCAGCGGCGCTATCAGAAGGTGATTGAGGAGGCGCCTGCGCCGACACTCAATGCGCCCCAGCGTGAGGCGTTGTGGGAGCAGGCGCGCACGGCCGCGCGCGCAATTGGTTATGTCGGCGCGGGCACCGTGGAATTCATTGCTGATGGCGAGCATTTCTATTTCCTCGAAATGAATACGCGGCTTCAGGTCGAGCATCCCGTGACGGAAGCGATTACAGGGCTCGATCTTGTCGAATGGCAGTTGCGTGTTGCTTCCGGCGAGAAATTGCCGCTCGCGCAATCGGAGATTCGCGCAGTGGGACATGCGATCGAGGCGCGCGTTTATGCGGAGGACCCGGACAGGGATCTTTTGCCCTCGACCGGCAAGCTGGTCGGGTGGCGTGAACCCAGAGGCGCGCGCGTTGATTCCGGCTTTCGCGAGGGTGATAGCGCATCGCAATATTACGACCCGCTGCTCGCGAAAGTGATCGTCAAGGCGGAAACGCGTTCAGCTGCGCTCGCCAAGCTCGATGCGGCGCTTGCCGATTTCGCGATTGCGGGTGTTGCGAGCAATATTTCGTTGTTGCGCGCGCTCGCCCGCGATCCACATGTTTTCTCGAGCGATATCGACACGCATTTCGTCGATCGATTTCTGGCGCGCGATATCGGAATAGCGGCCCCCAGCGAACCGGAGATCGCAGCGGCGTGCGCTGCCGTGCTCGCACGCGAGCAGTCAATGCAGCGCGAATTAAACGCTGCGTCGCCGTGGCACCGGAGGGACGGCTGGATGATGGCTGGCGAGCGGCGGAGGCAGATCTCGTTTCGCCGCGGAGAGGCGGTCCATGATGCGGCTGTTATCTACACGCGAAATGGACTCAAAGTAGAGATCAATGGGCGCACGCAGGCATTCTCGGTTGCGGCGATTGATGACTACTCGTTCGACTTCGTTCTTGACGATCATAAGCGTCGCGCTGTTATGGCCTGGGCTGGCCGCGATCTTTTGCTTTCGACGGGGCGCGGCACTTATTCGCTCCATTGGATCGACCCGTTCGAGGCAGAGGACTCGACGGCCGCAGGGGCGCACAGTTTGACCGCGCCGATGTCCGGCACCGTCACGCGGCTCGTTGCATCGCCCGGGGAGAAGCTCGAGCGCGGCGCAGCCATTCTCGTGATCGAATCCATGAAGATGGAGCATTTGGTGCGTGCGCCCCGCGCAGGCCTCTTGAAGTCGATCGGGTGCATGGCCGGCGATTTCGTGCAGCAAGGCGTGGAACTTGCGGAGTTCGAGGCGGAGGCGGAGAATTGACTCCGCGCGTTAAAATCGTCGAAGTCGGCCCGCGCGATGGACTGCAGAACGAGGCGGCAATCGTCACTCCGGCGCAACGGGTGGAATTCATCCGCGCGCTCCTCGCAGCCGGCCTGACGACGATCGAGGCGGGCAGTTTTGTTTCGCCCAACTGGGTTCCGCAAATGGCGGGAACTGCTGAGGTGC
>JBAQHC010000222.1:0-18198 GCA_049288095.1 Alphaproteobacteria bacterium
CAATGTGCGCACATTGCCAAGCCAATGGGCCGAGCTCGGCGGTCTCGATGGTTTTTACGCCGTGCTCATTGTGCGAAACGGCGCCTGAAGCGAACAATCTGCTTGGCGCCGGGGCGCACTCGCGGCATGAGTTATCTCTGATGAACCGGATGGCCAGCGGCGCATGACGCGTAAGATCAAGATCGCACCTTCGATATTGGCCGCGGATTTTTCCCGCCTCGGCGAAGAGCTGCGCGCCATCACCGAAGCCGGCGCCGATTACATCCATATCGATGTGATGGACGGGCATTTCGTGCCCAATCTCACCATCGGCCCCACGGTCGTCGCGGCGCTGCGCGAGCACTCCAAGCTGCCGTTCGACGTGCATCTGATGATCGCGCCGGTTGATCCGTTCATCGCCGAATTCGTGGCGGCCGGGGCCGATATGATCACGGTTCACCCCGAGGCGGGTCCGCATCTTCACCGCACGCTCCAGCTCATCAAAAAGGCCGGCAAGCGTTCCGGTGTCGCGCTTAATCCGGCGAGCCCGCTCGCGCTCGTCGAGCCTGTGCTTGATGACATCGATCTTGTGCTCGTTATGAGCGTCAACCCCGGCTTCGGCGGGCAGGAATTCATTTCATCGCAACTCAAAAAGATCGAAGCCTTGCGCAAAATGCTCGACGGGCGTGGGCTGAAAGCCGAGATCGAAGTCGATGGCGGGATTAACAAGGAGACGGCGCGCCTGGCCGCCGCCGCCGGCGCCGATGTGCTGGTCGCCGGCACGGCAACCTTCAAGGGCGGACCCACTGCTTATGCCGCGAATATCCGCGGACTTAAGGGAGAGGCATGACCTCATCCTCCGGGCCGGCGCGGGCCATCAACATTTGAAAGCTTGGCTTAAGCTTCTTTATTCTCGCGCCCGCCCGGCCGGCCCGTCATAATCGGCGCGGGAGTGGCAGAAAGGGACGACGATGACGCACGTGAAGATCACGCGCGCCTTTCTTTCGGTTTTCGACAAGACCGGCATCGAAGAGCTTGGCCGCGCGCTCGCCCGCCATGGCGTTGAGCTCGTCTCCACCGGCGGCACGGCCAAGACGCTGCGCAGCGCGGGGCTTGCCGTCAAAGATGTGAGCGAGCTCACCGGCTTTCCCGAGATGATGGACGGCCGCGTAAAGACCCTTCACCCCAAGGTGCATGGCGGCTTTCTTGCGGTGAGGGACAATCCCGAGCATTTGCTTGCGATGAAGGATCACGGCATCCAGCAGATCGATTTGCTTGTCTCCAATCTCTATCCGTTCGAGGCGACGGTGGCGCGAGGCGCCGGATGGGATGAGACAATCGAAAACATCGATATCGGCGGGCCGGCAATGATCCGGGGCGCCGCAAAGAACCATGAGTTCGTCGCGGTCATCACCGACCCCGCCGATTATGGCGCGCTGATCGCCGCGCTTGATCAGAACACGGGCGCAACGACGCTGGAGCAGCGCAAGGCTTGGGCGGCCAAGGCCTACGCAATGACCGCGAGCTACGATGCCGTGATCGCAACTTGGTTCGCCGCTTCGCTTGGCGATGACATGCCCGAGCGGCGCGTTTTTGCCGGCAAGCTCAAACAGAAGCTCCGCTATGGCGAGAACCCGCATCAGCAAGGGGCCCTCTATATCGGTGGCGAGGCGCGGCCCGGCGCGGCGACAGCCGTGCAGGTGCAAGGCCGCGAGCTCAGCTACATCAACATTCTCGATGCCGACGCGGCTTTCGAGCTAGTCGCCGAGTTTGGTGCCGCAACGCCTGCCTGCGCGATCATCAAGCACGCCAACCCATGCGGCGTTGCGACGGGCACGACCTTCAAAGCCGCCTATTTGCGCGCGCTCGAATGCGATCCCGTGAGCCGCTTCGGCGGTATCATCGCGCTCAACGGCACGCTTGACGGCGAGACGGCACAAGAGATCGCCAAGATCGTCACCGACGTCATCATCGTGCCCGCCGCAACCGAAGATGCAAAAGCCGAGATTGCGCTGCGCAGAAATGCACGGCTGTTGATCACCGGCGGCCTGCCCGATCCGCGACAGCCGGGCTGGAATATACGCTCCATCGCTGGGGGCTTTCTGCTCCAGTCGCGCGATATGGCGGATGCCGATGCGCTCGATCTCAAGGTCGTCACGAAGAAGAAGCCGACGCCGGCGCAAATCGCCGATCTCAAATTCGCGTTCCGCGTCTGCAAGCACGTGAAGTCGAACGCGGTCGTCTATGTGAAGAATGGCGCCACGGTCGGCATCGGCGCCGGCCAGATGAGCCGCGTGGATTCGGCGCGCATCGCCGCGATCAAGGCGCAGGATGCGGCCAAGGCGGCCGGGCATGCTGAACCCTTGACGGTCGGATCCGTGGCCGCTTCCGACGCGTTCTTTCCGTTCCCGGATGGCCTCCTTGCCGTCGCCGAAGCGGGCGCGACCGCTATCATCCAGCCCGGTGGCTCGCTCAACGACAAGGAAGTGATCGCAGCGGCCGATGATGCCGGAATTACGATGGTGTTCTCTGGCATCCGCCAGTTTCGGCATTGAAGCAGCACTCCTGGGAAAGGCCGCAATTATGCCCTCTCCCACGGGGAGAGGGCAGCTTGTTATCCGAGGACCGGTGAGGGGTTTACAACAAGCGCAGAGCTGCGTGAGAACCCCTCACCCCAACCCTCTCCCCGAGGGAGAGGGAGTTGCTCAGCCCTGAATCGTTGCGCTCGCAAGGTCGCGCAAATGGCCCACGGCAAGCGCAAGCCGCGCGCCCGTCAAGCCGCCCGCGGCCTCAAGCTCGTCGAACGCCGTATTGACGTGCCGCACGTCGCTCGCATGCACCTTGAGCCATTCGCTCGCATCGCCGGCGCTGCCGATCAGCGCCGCACCCGCGAGCACGCGCTGTTGCTCGATCAAATCTTCGGTGATGCGCCGGATCGCCAGGCGCTCCCAATGATCTTGCGAAGTGAGGCGCAAAGCCGCCGCCAGCAGTCGCTCGAAGCCGAGCGCCTCACCGATTTGCCCGTGCGCGCGCGCCGCCGCCTCGACCGGAACTTGGCGCTCGATCGAAATATCGGCGATATCGCCGGCCGCGAGCAGCGGCTCCAAAAGACTCATCGCGCGCGCCGTCCCCGCAGGCACTTTTTCGTTCAGATAATGCTGCTCCGCCCGCTCAGCCGTCTTCTTCACGTAAGGCGAGCAAAGCTCGGTGAACTTTTCGATGAGCGTTGAAACCGGCTCCTGATAGCGCTTGATCATCGCGGCGATGCTTTGATGCTCCGCGCGCGGCCGCGCAGTGAACCAAACCACCTGCTGGCGCAGAAAGCCGCGCAGTGCCACATGCATCTCGGTTTGCGTCTTGATCGAAACGCGGTTGTCGAGCGCGTTTATGTCGGCGCGGCGATCGAGAACGCCGAACACGGCGCACACCGCCGCATAGGCGCGCGCGACGGCAGCCGCATCGGCACCCGTGAGCTCCTTGATCCGGTTGGTGAAGGTGATGCCGCCGATATTGATCATCTCGTTGGCGAGCGTTGTCGCGATGATCTCGCGCTTCAGGCGATGCGCGCGCAATTGAACCGGAAATTGCTTTGCAAGCACCGGCGGGAAATAGCTGATGAGATCATGCTGGAGCGCCGCCTCATCCGGTACGTCAGATTGAAGCAATTCCTCATAGGTTCTGATCTTTGAGTAGGCGAACAAGACGGCTATCTCGGGACGCGTGAGACCGATGCCGGCAACTTTACGCTCGGCAATCTCATCCTCCGTCGGCAGGCGCTCGACATCGCGCTTCAAGCGCCCTTCACGCTCGAGCACGCGGATCAGACGGGCATGCGCATCGACATCCTGCTTCGAGGTTGCCTCGGCGAGGGTAAGCGCAAGCGTTTGATTGTAATTATCGAGCAGCACATGCGCGGCCACATCATCGGTCATCGCTTTGAGGAGCCCGTTACGGTCGTCCTCCTTCAGCGCGCCTTGAGCCACCGCCGAATCCAAGAGGATTTTGATGTTCACCTCGTGATCCGAACAATCAACCCCCGCTGAATTGTCTATGGCGTCGGTATTAATTCTGCCGCCCTTGAGCGCGTAAGCGACGCGCCCGCGCTGCGTGCAACCGAGATTGGCGCCTTCACCAATCACTTTGGCTCTGATGTCTTCGCCATCCACGCGCAAATTGTCATTGGTCGAATCGCCGACATCGGCGTTGCGCTCGGTGCTCGCCTTCACATAAGTGCCGATGCCGCCAAACCAGAGGAGATCGACTTTGGCGCGAAGTATTGCCCGGATGAGGTCATTGGGCGCGAGCGCGCGATCGCTGACATCGAGAGCGGCGCGCATCTCATCCGTGAGCGGAATGGATTTGAGCTTGCGGCTGAAGACGCCGCCGCCTTTGGAGATGAGCTTTTTGTCGTAGTCTTGCCAGCTCGAGCGCGGCAGGGCGAAGAGGCGCTTGCGCTCTTCAAAGCTGGCCGCGGTATCGGGCGCCGGATCGAAGAAGATATCGCGGTGATCGAAAGCCGCGATCAGCTTGATCTTCCGCGATAGCAACATGCCGTTGCCGAACACATCGCCCGACATGTCGCCGACGCCAGCGACCGTGAACGGCGTCGCTTGAATATCGGTGCCAAGCTCACGGAAATGCCGCTTGACGGCTTCCCACGCCCCGCGCGCGGTGATCGCCATCGCCTTGTGGTCATAGCCGTTCGAGCCGCCCGAAGCGAAAGCATCACCGAGCCAGAAACCATGCGCCTTGGCGATGCCGTTGGCCGTGTCGGAGAAGGTGGCTGTGCCTTTGTCGGCCGCTACAACGAGATAGGGATCCGGGTCGTCGTGACATACGGTCTGCGGCGGTTGCACGGGCGGCGCGCTTGGATTTTCGATCGAAAGATTATCCGTAAGTTCGAGCAGCGCTTCTATGAACAGCATATAGCAGGCAATGCCTTCGGCGGCGCTTTGATCGCGCGGCATGTCGGCAGTCAAACGCCGCGGCACGAAACCGCCCTTCGCACCCGAGGGCACAATCACCGCATTCTTCACGAACTGGGCTTTGACCAGGCCCAAGACCTCAGTGCGAAAATCCTCGCGCCGGTCCGACCAGCGGATGCCGCCACGCGCCACCCGCGCAAAGCGCAAATGCACGCCCTCAACGCGCGGTGAATAAACGAAGATTTCGTAGAGCGGCACAGGCTCCGGCAGGCCTTCGACCTGGCGCGAAGAGAGCTTGAACGCGAGCGTCTCGCGTATCTCGCCCTTATCGCCGCGCTGATAGTAGTTGGTGCGCAGGATCGCTGTGACGAGATTGAGGAAGCGGCGCAAGATACGGTCTTGGTCGAGACTTTGCACACCTTCGAGCGATTTCACGATCTCGGCTTCAATCTCCTTGGCGCTCTTCGCACGTGCGGCCATATCGCCTTTGCGCTCGGGGTCAAGCCGTACACGGAACAATTCCAAAAGCCCATGCGCGATGCCGGCATTAGCCGCGAGGGTTTCTTCCATATAGGGCTGCGAAAGGCTTGAACCCGTCTGCACGAGATAGCGCGCAAGAGCCCGCAAAATCGCGACCTCACGCCAAGGCATGCGCGCTTCAAGAATGAGCCGGTTGAAGCCGTCATCGCCGGCTTGGCCGAGCCAGATCGCCGGAAACGCCGATTCGATCAGCGGCCCAAGCGCTTTAAGGTCGATGGTCTCGCCGCGCGGGTGGACGAGCAGAAAATCGTGCAAATGCACGTTGGATTTGATGCCCCCTTCATTGCGGGGCTCGACCGCATAGGAAAACTCGCCCGTGACCGCGAGCCCCAGATGCTCGAGGATCGGCAACGACTTCGACAGCACGATCGGCTCGCCGTTGCGATAAAGCTTGATCCGAAGGCCGGTTTCCGGATCGCCGGCACGGCGATAGGCCATGATGCCGACGTCGGGAAATTGGCCGAGCTTTTCAATGCGCGCGACATCGGCGAGCGCTTCTTCTGCTGAAAACTGAGCCCGATAGGCAACGGAAAACGCCGAGCCGAAGCGGCTGAGCGCCCTGTGCGCCAATTCTTCGCCGCGCTCACCGACGAGAGCCTCATGCAGCATGTCGCGCCAGGTGCGCGCCGCTTGAACGATGCGCGCTTCAAGCTCCGCGACATCGACATCCGGCCGCGCGCCCGGATTGCGCCCGATGATGAAATGAACGCGCACGAGCGCGCCATCGCCCAAATGCGGATAGAAGGCCGAAACACGCCCGTCATAGGCGGATTTCAAAATGTTGCCGACGGCCTCGCGCAGTTCGGACGTGTAGTGCTCGCGCGGAATATAGACGAGCGCCGACACATAGCGGTCGAACTTGTCGGGGCGAATGAAGACGCGCGTGCGTGGCCGCTCGCTTAAGCGCAAGATGCCGGCGGAAATCTCGAAGAGCTCGTCTTCGTCGATCTGAAACAGCTCGTCACGCGGATAGGTCTCGAGAATGTTGACGAGCACATTGTAGTTATAGCTCGTCGGCGAGAAGTTCGCACGGGCGAGCGTCAGACGCACCTTGCGGCGAAGGATCGGAATGTCGTGCGGCAGGCTGTTATAGGCGGCCGAAGTGAACAGACCCAAGAAGCGGCGCTCGCCGATCACCTTGCCGCCCGGGCCGAAACGCTTGACGCCGATATAATCCATGTAGACGCGGCGCTGCACGGTCGAGCGGAAATTCGCCTTGGTAATGATGACGGGAGAAGGCCCGTCCAGGAATTCGGCAACCGCCGGCGTTACGGCCTCGTTGCGGCCATCGCGGCGCAAGATGCGCGTTGAGGTATCGCGCAGCACGCCCAGGCCGGACTTATCTTCCGCCGTAACGTCGACGCCCCCAGGAGTAACGACGCGCTCATAGTCGCGCACGCCCATGAAGATGAAGTGGTTGTCCTTGAGCCACTTAAGGAAGGCGGTGGCTTCCGCGGTTTCCTCGGCCGGCGCAGTAAATTTGGCAGCGTCCTCAAGCTCGCTGATCGATTGATCAAGCAGCGCAAGCATCGGCGTCCAATCGGCAACGACAACCGCGACATCGCCGAGCACTTTGCGTACCCGCGATTCCAGGAACACGGCGTCCGATGGATCGATGACGCGCTCGAACGCGATCTGCATCATCGACTCGCGCACGGCGCCCAGGACCTTCTCGGCGAGCGCGCTCATCTCCTGACGCGTCGCGATGAGGCGTACGCGGCGGCCCGATCGGTCACGCTCAACCGCAACAATTGGGTGACCCACCCAAGTGAGTGCAACGTCGAAGGCGCCAAGCTCGGCAAGCGCGGAAGCAACCAGAAACGGCTTATCGTCGGTGATGATTTCGAGGACGCTGAAGGCACGTGGCCCGCTTTCGTCGACGCGGAGGCGCAATTTGGTTTCGCCCGGCTTGCGCTCGTCGGCGAACGCCCAGAACGCCTCGCTCAGCCGCTCGAGCGCCTCGGGCGAGAGATCGATTTGATCGGCCTCTTGCTCATGCTCGAGAAACGATGTGCGAAACCGGGCGTAATCCGCGTCAGTCGTGCTGCCTGCCACCTTGCGCAGCGTGCGCTGGTCCATAGACGGGTCCTCCGCAGCCTCTTGAGCGGGCGCTTGGTTGGGCGATTGCTCGGTTGTTCTCATGAACAGGATAGGCCGGGCAAGTAAACGTGCCCTCACAGAGCTTTGATCCTAGCCCCGCTCGATGAATGAAAAAGCAACAGCGGGTCGGCTGGTTTCCGGCCCTCAATCCGCCGCCGGATAGCGATAATGGCCCGTGACCGGATAGTCGAACAGCATGTCCTCGAGCTGCGGCCCGGCGCCGATATTATGGACCATCAAGGGCCTTGTGCCGTCGGGATTGAGCTCGACCGAGACGATGCCAATATGCGGGAGCGATCCTGCGACGAACCAGGTGACAAGATCGCCGGGCCGGTAATCGAGCGGGTTGCGGGAGACCGGCAGCGCCGGGCCGTTGCGCGCAAAGAAGGTCTGCAAATTGGGCACGCGCCGGTGATCGATATTGGGGTCGGGATGGGCGAGGCCCCAGTCATGAGGATAAACGGCAAAGTGCGCCGCCATGTCTTCATGGATGAGCACCTGCAGGTCGATGCCAAGCTCACGATAGGCGCGGATGATGACATCCGCACACACGCCCCTGTCGCGCGGCACATCCCCACCCGGGTAAGCGATCACGCGGTAGGAGCCGTCATAGACGACATGCTCCCTGGTCTGATCGATAGCGATCGCAGCCAGCCTTTGCTGGAATCGGCTCGCCGCTTTCCATTCGGCAGCTGCCGGCCCAGCGCTCATCGCAATAAGCGCCGCGATCAGTAGCGCACGAAACGGAACGTTCATTCCGCTCCCTCATGGTTCGTCCCTCGACAAGCTCGGGATGACGAGGCTCACCATGAGGGAAGAGCCGATGTCCTCATCCTGAGCCCTGAGCTCGTCGAAGGGTCGAAGGATGAGCCGCGATGGTGGCGGAACTGCGGCTCTAAGCCGAGGCGCGATCCGCTTGCGCGCGCTCCCAAGCGAGCAGGGCACGCTTGCGTGAAAGCCCCCAATGATAGCCGCCGAGCCCGCCGTCGGTGCGCAACACTCTATGGCACGGAATGATCAGCGAAACCGGGTTGCGCCCAACCGCGGAGGCAACGGCGCGTGTCGCCCGCGGATCGCCAAGCGCGCCCGCAAGCTTGGCGTAGGTCGTCGTGTGTCCCGCCGGCAGCTTCAAAAGCGCTTCCCAAACCCGCACCTGAAAGTTCGTTCCGGTGACGCATAGCTTGATCGGCGTCCGTTTCTTTTCGCCTGGAGCAAAGAGCGCCGAAGCAACCGACTGCGCAACACGGTCATCGCGGTTGAACCGCGCGGACGGAAAGCGCGACTTCATATCGGCAAGCGCCGCATCACGGCCCCAAAGATCCTTACCCTCGCGCACCGTCGGCTTTGCTGAAGCCCCCTCGGGTGCCTCGGGATCGGCAAACGCAAGGCCGACAATTCCGCGCTCCGAAGAAACGCAAAGCAGGAGCCCGAAGGGCGTCGGCGCGAAGCCGTAGGCGAGTTCAAGGCCAAAGCCTTGTGCCTTGAATTCGCCGGGCGTGACCGACTCGAAATTGACGAAGAGATCGTGCAGACGCCCGGGCCCCGAAAGCCCGGCGGCAAAGGCCGCGCCGAGCACCGGCTCGTCATCGCTCAGCGCCGACTTTGCGACTTCAAGCGTGAGGTAGGAGAGAAACCGCTTAGGGCTAATGCCGACATGTGCGGAGAAGACGCGCTGGAAATGTGTCGGGCTCATGCCGGCATGCGCCGCCGCCTCGTCCAGGCTCGGCAAGCGCGATCGATTGACCGTCAGGAAGCGGATCGCGTCGGCAATTCGCGACAGGTTGATGTCGGAGACGGGCGCTGGGGGCATCTGGGCTGGGCGCGCCATAAGAGTTTCAGGACTAAGCATATTTCGGCCTCGTTGTCGGCATCGTCATCGTCGACAAATAGGCGCGGCGCGCCAGGCTTGCGACCCGGTTCTTGCGAATGAATCAATCATCTCCCCCTCCCCGTGGGAGGGGTTAGGGGAGGGATGAGTGGCGACGATGCACCCATTTGCCAAATCCCCCTCCTGCCCCCCCCAGAGGGGGAGGGGAATTAGGATGCCGCGCGAACCGAGATCTCGATATCGCCGACAAGCGTGGCTGTTTGCTTCGCCATGGAGCGGTTGAGCTGCCGCAAAGTCTCCATCGCATCGAGCAAAGCCGGCTGATCGATGACGAGCCTGCTTGCCGCAGCGCTCGCCCGCTTCCACGCCTGCTCATATTCGGCGAGCTGAGACGACACGGTGTCGTAATAGCGCTTGAGCTCACGTGCATCGCCTTGCTCAAGCGCCCAGAGGCTATTGAGCGATTGCTGGAATGCAGCGAGGCTCCGGCTCGAGGGAGGGACGGCGATTGCTTCCAGCGTTTGCTTTGAAACCGTGCGCCAGCGATCAAGCTCCGGCCCCTTGATGAAGGACTTGCTCATGAGGTTGGAGCGCCCGACATAGCGCCAGTAGAGATCGAGTTGATGAGCCCGTGCGAGTGACGCAGCCCCGCGGTGCTTCATGTCGGCGAGCAACCGCCTTTCGATGAGATCGCACTGCTTGAGGCGAAGGCTCCTGTCGTTGGTTGCAGCCGCGAGGCGGCGCGCCGCATGGAGCCATTCCGGCATCTCATGGCGCGCTGCATTGGCGCGGCGCCGGACGAGCCAGATACAGGCGAAGAGGCCGGCGAGCGCAATCACGGCTGCTGCCGCGACCGGAATGAGCGGCAACGGCTTGCGCACCGGCTTTTCCAAGGGATCGGGCCAAAGCGGGCCCTGCATTGCCGCGCTTTGCTCGATCGACGCCGAAGCAGCCTTTGCCGGAGCGGCCGGGATTGCTGCCGGTTTCGCGTTGGGCGAAATCAGCCTAACGGCCTTGTGCTCGAGATTGATGAGTCCGTGGCGCAGCGGGGCCGGCACCATTTCCGGTGCCTGCCACCACAAGATGCTCACTGCCGCGATAACCGAGAGAAGCAAAATTACGGCGCGCATGGACCACCCCACTCGCCACGGCCACGTAGGCGAAGTATGACGCATCCCTTGGCCTGCCGCCAAGACCGCGTTAACCAATTCTACCGGCCTATCGCTTGGAAAGCGCGCCCTTGAGTGTCTCGGCAATAGCCTCGCGCTGCTCAGGGCCGAGGAACGCCCCAAGAACAACGCCTACGCCCCGGCTTGCGAGGGTCACCTTCACCTCGTGCTCACCAGGGTTCTCGACCACAACGCGGGCCCAAGCCGGCTCAAGCGCCCAACTCTGCCGTCTACCATCAGGCCAGACCCGCTCGACCGTGAGCGCGGTGCGCGTCAGGCGCACGCGCTCAAAGAGGCGCGCATGGCGATAGCTGGCCCTGAAGGCGAACCAGACAATGCCAACGTCGAGCGCCATGAAAGCGGTGAGCGGCCACGCGCCGACCGCGCAGAACAGCACGCTGCGTATGACGCCCTGAAGCAAAACGAAAATCATCAGTAGACGGAAGGCTTTGGGTTTGAGCGAGCGATAAGGCTCGATCACGGTTTCGTAGAGCACGTCGTTGTGCGTTTGGGGCACCAGTGCGCCGACCGCCCACGGCGATGCTTGTGCGCCTTGCGGCTCTGCCATAGTCATGAGCGCTCCAACCAACCAGTGCCTCTCATGCCCAAACCCTTAAGGCCCGCCGAGATCGAGGAAATGTTCGCCCGATTTTCGGCACGGCTACCGCATCCTAAAGGGGAGCTTGAATACCGCAATCCCTTCACTTTGCTGGTCGCCGTCGTGCTTTCCGCTCAAGCGACCGACAAGGGCGTCAACAAGGCGACGCCCGCTTTGTTCGCGCTCGCCGACACGCCCGAAAAGATGGTGGCACTCGGCGAAGCGAAAATCCGCGATCTCATCAAGACGATTGGCCTCTACCGCGGCAAGGCCAAAAACGTCGCGGCTCTCTCGAAACGCCTTATCGATGAGTTTCACGGCGAGGTGCCGCGCGACCGCGAGACGCTTCAGAGCTTGCCTGGCGTCGGCCGCAAGACCGCCAATGTCGTCCTCAACATCGCGTTCGGCGAGCCCACAATCGCCGTCGACACCCACGTCTTTCGTGTTTCGAACCGCACGGGACTAGCCGCCGGCAAGACGCCGCTCGAAGTCGAAGAAAAGCTGATAAGGCGCGTGCCGAAGAAATATCTCGCCCACGCCCATCACTGGCTGATCCTGCACGGGCGTTACGTGTGCCTGGCGCGCAAGCCGCTTTGCCCGACCTGCTTGATTGCTGACCTTTGCAAATTCACGGACAAGACGAAGCCCGAAGGAGCGGCTAGCTCAAAGGCTTCCCGGAAGCCTCGAGCATCTGGTAGGCAAGGCAAGCCTGCGGCGTATCGCGGGAAGTCGAAGCCAGGCTCGTGAGCCCCTGCGGCAACGTCTCGAAATACGAAACGCGTCTCGCACCATCAGTGCCGTCATAGAGATAGAACAGCATCACGCAGGAGGAGGCGGAATATTGCCAGATCTCCGCGTCGCGCTCCTTGTGCACAAGCCCAGGCCGGCCGAGCAGCAAAACGAGGTCGCTACCGGCCTTACCGATTAGGCTATCCGCGGGAGGCGCGTTGATCCCCGAAAGCCGCTTCTGCGAAGTTTCGGGCGCCGCGGAGGACGAATCAGGCGCGGCCGGTTGGGCTGGTTCAGTGCCTGGCGGCGCCGCGACGAGGGTCGGGTAGTTATCGCTTGCGCAGGCCGCGAGGCCGAGAATTGAAAGCAGCGCGAGTGCCCGCCGGAAGCTCGGTCCCTTGAGGGAGCGCTTTGCGCCAGATTTCGACGAGGTGAACGAACAACGCGGTGCCGAACAACGGACTGACAAAATTCACTCCCGGAACAAGCAACAACACCGCGATGAGGCATCCCGCGAGGAAGATGGAGATGCCGTGCCGGCGCCGCAAACTCCGCTGCCCTTCGAAATCGAGGCGGCGAGCGGCGACCAAGAGATAATACTCCCGCCCAATTAAACTGCCATTAAGCACGAAGTAGAGAACGAGATTTAACCCTGGAAGAAAGATGTAGAGCGGCAGCGCTAGAACGTTGAGAAGCGCGGCCAGCGCTGCAAGGCCAAGCGCAGACCGCAAATTCTCGCCAAGCGGCACATGTCTCGGCGGCCCGGTCTCAGGGTAGTAGCGTTTATCGACTTCGCGTGCGATCTCATCGAGAAAAAGCCCGATCACAATCATCGCGACCGGGCCGACGAGCAGAAGCGCCGCGAGCACCGCGCCGACCGTCACAAGAATCGACAGGACCTCATTGAGCCAGAGCCACGGCATCGACGGCGAAAAATGTGCCAGCCAAATCACCAGCCAGGAGAGGCCGGCGAGCAGAACGACCGTGACGATGAAAGCTTTGACCAGCGTGCCGAGGAACGGCTTCGAGAAGCATTGCGCGGCGGCTTTGAGAATCGCACCGATCACAGCGGCTTCGCATCGACAAGCACGGCGAGATAAAGCGCGGGCTCCGGACCCTTGTTGATCCAGGCGTGGCTCGTGCCGCGCTGAACCACCACATCGCCTGGCCTGAGATCGATCTCATCCGCATCAAGGAGCAAAGTCGAGTTGCCCTTAAGGCAAACGATGTTGTCGGTGCTGTTCGTCTTGTGCATGCCGGGATGGCGCGAGGTATCGGTTTGCGCATGAGCGGCGCCGATCGCGGCAAAGGTCGCAGCCGAAGCCTTTTGCAGTTGCGCCGCATCACCGCCGGTTTCTGGCATGATCCAGAACCAGCGCACCTTGATGCCGCTAGGCGCTGGCTCGAGCTTGACAGACCCACGTGAGAGATCGCGCGCGTCTTTAAAGTCGGCGGGCAATCCAATGGTCTGCCAAATCTCACCAAGCCCGGCGGCGGGGCTGCTCATCCCGTTGACGGCCGGGCCGTGATAGAGCGCGACGGCCTCGCCGTTTGCGTTGTGGCCGGTGATCGTGCGTTTCAAATGCTTGAACGGCGATTCTGGCACCTGGACGGGCGATGGATCGAGCGTTTCGCCATGCCCGACGCCGGGCGTTGCATCCATCATGATCGAGAACAGCAGCGCCGGCTCATCGTAGACATTCGTCCAGGCGTGATTGGTGCCGCGCTGGACCACGACATCGCCCGGGTTCATGTCGATCTCACCCTTGTCGAGCAGCATGCGCATGCGGCCCTTGATGAGCACGACATAATCGAGCGTGTTGGTGCGATGCATCGACGGGTGGCGCTTGGTGTCGTCCATGATGATCGCTGGGTCGCCCGTGCGCTGCCATTTGCGGCTGGGGTCGTCCTTGCCGTGCCAGAACCAGGCGACGCGAATGCCTCCCTTAGGCGGCTGTAGCTGCGGATAGTTCGGCGCCAAATCCTCGAACTTGGAATTATCGGCCGGCACGCTGGTCGTGATCCAGGCATCGCCAAGGCCCATGCCCGGAAACTCGCGCAGCTTCGCCGGCGGCTCGTTCAACAGAACGACCGAGCGCCCCTTCTCATCATGCCCGGTGACGATGCGGCGGATGTTGTCCAGCATGGCGATCTCCCCGCCGGAGCTTGCACCCGGCTTTTAGTCATCAAAGCCCACATCACTCATCCGGTCCAGGTTACGATCGGTTGCGCAAGGAGAGCGGCATGACACTTCCAGACGTTATCGGTCTTTTGGGCACAGCCAGCGTGGTCACCGCCTATGCGCTGTTGCAAACGGGAATCTGGAAGCCGGAATCGCTGGCTTATTCGGCGTTGAACGCGCTTGCCTCGGCGCTGCTTCTGGTCTCGCTCATCTTCAATTTCAACCTCGCTTCGCTGCTCCTGCAAATCGTCTGGCTCGTCATCAGCTTCTACGGCATCGCCAAAACCGTCCTGGCACGCCCGCGCTCCAGGTAAGTGTCGCTCATGGTTCGACAGGCTCACCATGAGGGTTCGGGTCCTCCCCTCATCCTGAGCTTGTCGAAGGATGATGAAGGGGCGAAGCGTAGACTTAGGGGCCCAAGTTTCTATACTGCCCGCGCTTCCAGCCATGGGGATGAAATGAGCGCCGCACGTTATGACGTCACCGGCATCGGCAATGCGATCGTCGATGTGATTACCCAATCGAGCGATAAATTCCTGATCGAGAACAAGATCGAGAAGGGCGCCATGACCTTGATCGACACCAGGCGCGCCGAGGAGCTCTACTCCAAGATGGGCGCCGGCACAGAAAGCTCTGGCGGCTCGGCAGCCAACACCATCGCCGGCATCGCCTCCTTCGGCGGCAAGGCGGCCTATATCGGCAAAGTCGCCGACGACCAGCTCGGCAAGGCGTTCGCGCACGACATCAAGGCAATCGGCGTGCACTACGCGACCTTGCCGCTCAAGCACGGCGAGCCCACCGCACGTTGCCTCATCATGGTGACACCCGATGCGCAGCGCAGCATGAACACATTCCTGGGCGCTTCCTCGCTACTCTCGATCAAGGATGTCGACGCTGCGCTAGTCAAAGAGTCGCAAGTCACTTTCCTGGAAGGCTATTTGTTCGATCCCGTTGAAGCTAAGCAGGCGTTTTACGAAGCCGCCGGCATCGCACATGAGGCCGGGCGCAAGGTCGCCTTGACCTTATCGGATAAGTTTTGCGTCGACCGCCACCGCAAGGACTTCCAGCATTTGATCGAGACCGAAGTTGATATTCTATTCGCCAATGAAAGCGAGATCGTCTCGCTTTACGAAACCCAGGGCTTCGACGAGGCCGTGCACATCCTGCGCGGCAAATGCGAGATCGCTGCGGTCACGCGCTCCGAGAAGGGCTCGGTGGTCCTGAAGGGCAAGGACTTCCACATCATCGACCCCGATAAGGTGAGAGTCGTCGACACCACCGGCGCGGGCGATCTTTATGCTGGCGGATTTCTCTTCGGCTACGCGCAGGGCTTCGATCTCGTGAAGGCTGGCCGGCTTGGCAGCCTGGCGGCGAGCGAAGTGATCAGCCATTTCGGCGCGCGGCCGATGGCTTCGCTCAAAGAGCTAGCTCGATCCAAAGGCCTGATTTAGACCCCTGTGAGTAGCGTTCTCGCGACGATTGATTTCCCGCAACACGCGACGGGATGTGCACGGCTATATAGGTCTTTGGAAGGCGCCCATGCCGATCACCTATGAGATTGATGGTGCCCGCAACCTGATTGTGTACCGTGCCTCGGGAATGGTGACGCCGAAGGATGCCATCGACCTGATCGACCGCGTCGTGACAACCACCAACGGCGAAGCGATGAATTTGGACGTATTGTTTCTGCTCGATCCAGGCGCATCGGTCAGTCAGATCGATATGAGCGCCATCCAACGGATCAAGAGCCGTATTGGAACGTGGGTCGGCAAGTATCCGCGAGGGCCGATCAAGTGCGCCATCGTCTCGAGCCCACCGGAAGATGCCGTTGGCGAGCTCTGGCGAGCAATGACCGATCTCGACCCGGCGATCGGCGAACAGACACGTACATTTCCCACAGCCTCCGAGGCTTACGCCTGGCTGCGCCCGGAGCCGCAGAAGTAAGTCTGCTATGTGCGCGAGGCTTTTTCGGCGTGGCCGGATTGGCCTTCGCGCGCGGCAAGAGCCGCAGCGACCGCTGAGACATCAACGTCGCGCGCCGCGAGCAGCACGAGCAAGTGATAGATGACATCGCCCGCTTCGCTCGCGACCCGCTCGGGCGCTTCGGTAATAGCCGCAAGCGCAAGCTCGACGGCTTCCTCGCTGAATTTCTTGGCGCATTTGAGCGGGCCTTCGGCAAGCAGGCTCGCCGTGTACGAGGCCCCCGGAGAAGCACTCTTGCGCGCGCCGATCGTCTTGGCGAGCCGCTCGATTACATCGCCCAATTCCGCCATAGCCCGCTCCGTCATGGTTGAACGCCTTCATGGTTCGACAGGCTCACCATGAGGCGGAGGGATTTCTCCCCTCATCCTGAGCTTGTCGAAGGATGAGGCCAAGGGGCCGCGATGCGACGTGGGAATCAGCCTTTGCGCCAGAACCTTGGCGCATCTTCGAATTTCGTCCAGTGCTTGGCGATGCGCTTCAAGCCCCGCTCCGCCATGCATGAATGCCAGCCCACGATCTCGCCGGCCGTCATCGCCAAGCGCGGCTCGCACCGTGCGTCCTCGCCAGCCAGAAATTGCACCATCTCCTGTAAAAGCGCACGTGCCGTCGCGACATCATTCAAGCTGCCGAGATCGTCTTGGAGATCGGTCAGGCACATAAAAAACTTCTTCGTGCCCTTGGCATCGAAAAGACTGGCGAAAAACTCGGCCGGATAGCGCAGTTTCTTGAGCCGCTTGCGAAGCTCGTGGCGCTCTTCGGTTGATAGCTCGTCCAGACGCTCGCCGAAGCTCTTCACCTTATGAAGCGCGCGGTCGAGCACTTCGCCCGCAAGCTCACGCGCTGGCAACGAGGCCACTGGTGTCGAGCCGGCTTCGATATTCGGCACACCGCAAAGCGCAACCGCGGCAACATCGATCAGAAACAAACGATAATCCGCGTGATCGAGCGCTGCGCGCGCCGTCGACCAGGCAGCCACCCTGCGATTCTGCGCATTCTCGGCGAGATGAGCGAGCGCCTCCGGATAGGTCACGAACTCGCGCGCCGGCAGAAGAATATCGCTCAAGAACACATCGAGATCGCGAGCGGGCGACAACAACAGCGCCAGGTCACGCGCGCGGTCGGCAAGCACTTTGAGCTCGCTACAGCCGAAGGCGCGCGCGTAATCGCTAAGCACCGCGCGCAGGCGCCTCAGCGAAACGCGGATTTGATGAATCGCTTCGGACCCTTCACCCTTGCGAGCTTCGGCGGCATGAAGCGCGATATGGCGCAGGCAGGACGAAAGAATTGTCGTCAGCGCCTCGGCGGAAGACGCCTCGCGCGGCAACACAATCCATGGCGCTTTGCCCGGCGGCTTACCTTTGAGCAAGCGGAAGCCGCGCTCCGCCGCCGAGACCAGCGAAAGCTCGAGCGGCATGTCGGCGGCGAGCGGGCGTGCGATCTCGATAAGGCTTTCGGGCGTTCCCGCCTTCAGCTCGAGCTCGACCTCGAAAGTGCGGTCACGCGTTTCGCCGGCAACGACATCGGATGTGTCGAGCGCAAGATCGACAATATCGCCCCTCGGCGTCATCAATCGTCGCTCGGTGCGTGTGATTTCCGTGGCAACGCGAGGGCCGAGCGTTGTTTCGTCCTTCAGCGCGTCTTTCACGGCATCGGCAATCTCTTGATCCGGCACGGCGTGTGTATCGGCGTCGGGCGTTCTCAAACGCGCCTCGACTGAAGAATGAATTGCGCCATGCCCGTTGAATGGCGAGACCGTTTGCGTCCACGTCCTGCCGTTGCGCTTGATCTGCCAGGCAATGCCGGCAGAAAACAGGCGATCATCCGGCGTGTCGTGATAGGTCGAGACCAAGCGGCGCGTGCGCACGGGCCCGACGGTCTGCGCCCTGAGCTTTTCGCTCTTGCGCAGGCGCGCGACGCTTTCTGCGTCGGCGACGAATTTCAATTCGAACTCGTGCCCTATCATGACCCAATATTTTTTCGGACCAGCCGGGCCCCCCACGGCCCCACTGTGACATTGACGCTGTAACGGCTCCAAGGGCCCAGGAGTGGTATGCACGCCGTGCGCATGGGTGCGTTATCCACACGCACTATGTGCGCTTTATAGCCGTTCTGTCAAGCCGACGGACGCACCGGCAAACCCGCGGCAGAGAGCCGCGTTTTGGCCT
>JBAQHC010000223.1:0-3829 GCA_049288095.1 Alphaproteobacteria bacterium
GCGCTGGCGTTGCCCCTCCCGCTGCAGGTGCGGCGGAACCCGGCGTCGTATTGTCCGCACCCATCGGCGACGGCGCCGCTGTCGATGACGAAGCCGCCGGCGGTGTCATCGGCGCGGCGGATTCAGCTGTCGACGCGGATGGAGGAGGCGCGGTATCGGAGCTGAACATGTCCGTGTAGACCTTCCAGCTGTTGTCACGCTTCACCCAGGTGACGACATATTTGCCGTTCTCGACCTTCGGCGCATTTACGTCGCCGGTTTTGAGCGTGTAAGTGCCGACATCCACGGCGAGATCCTTTGATGCAGCGATGGTGATCTTGCTGGGCTGGAAATTGAGTGCAAAGCCGGGCGTCTGCAATAGATTGACCCACGTCGCAAGCACGGCCTCATGGCCAATAGCGGGCGGCGCGTTCGGTGCATAAACGCCGCCGTCATCCGCATACATCGCGGCTGTGCCGTTGGCGTCCTTGTTGTTGATGACATTGACCCACTGCGCATCGAGATCTCGAATCGCCTGCTCGTCGGGGCTGATCTTTGACGCGGTTTGATTGCACGCGACTAGACTAAAGGCAGCCGCCCCGACAACGGCCAACAAAGCGGGCCGCAACACTCGTCTCATGTCCCTGTCTCCCTCTTGTCGCCCGCGCAGGCCAGGCAAAAACGCGGTCGCCCGGCCACCAGGCCGGGCGACACTACGAAGTTTCAAAGGGATTTGCTATTCCGCGAGCGGCTACTCAGCCGCCTGGGCGAAGACGGGCGCTGCCCGCTGCACGTCTTCATCGACATGCGCCGCGAACATTTTGAAGTTCTCGTTGAACATAGCAACGAGTTTGGCGGCCTGCCGGTCATAGGCGGCCGGATTCGCCCAGGTGTCGCGTGGGCGGAGGATTTTCGAGTCAATACCAGGCACCTCTACGGGCACCTGGAAGCCGAAGCTCGGATCGATGCGCGTCGGCGCCGACTTGAGCGAGCCGTCGAGCGCGGCGCGCAGAAGCGCGCGCGTCGCCCGGATCGGCATGCGGCTTCCTTCGCCATAAGGCCCGCCGGTCCAACCGGTGTTCACGAGCCAGCAATCGACATTGTGCGCCTTGATGAGATCGCGGAGCAGATTGCCGTACTCGCTCGGGTGGCGCGGCATGAACGGCGCGCCAAAGCAAGTCGAGAAGGTGGCCGTTGGCTCGGTCACGCCCTTCTCAGTGCCGGCCACCTTGGCGGTGTAGCCCGATAGGAAGTGATACATGGCTTGCGCGCCGGTCAGCCGGGCAATCGGCGGCATGACTCCGAACGCATCGGCCGTCAGCATGATGATGTTCTTGGGTTGGCCGCAAATGCCGGTGTTGCTTGCATTCTCTATGAAGGAGAGCGGATAGGCGCCGCGCGAATTTTCGGCAAGCGAAGCATCGGCGAGATCGAGCTCGCGCGTGACCGGATCGATCACGACGTTTTCTAGGACAGTGCCGAACCGCTTCGTCGTCGAAAAGATTTCCGGCTCGTGCTCTTCGGAAAGATTGATCATCTTCGCGTAGCAGCCGCCTTCGAAATTGAAGAGGCCGCGCTCGCCCCAGCCATGCTCGTCATCGCCGATCAGCGTGCGGCTCTTATCCGCGGAGAGCGTTGTCTTGCCTGTGCCCGAGAGGCCGAAAAAGATGGCGGCATCGTCGCGGTCGCCGACATTGACCGAGCAATGCATCGGCATCACGCGCTTTTCGGGCAAGAGATAGTTGAGAATCGTGAAAACCGCTTTCTTTATTTCGCCGGCATAAGACGTGCCGCCGATGAGCACGATGTTGCGCGTGAAATCGAGCGCAATAACGGTCTCGGTGCGCGTGCCGTGGCGCTTGGGATCGGCCTTGAAATCGGCAAGGTCGATAATCGTGAAGCCCGGCTTGAAATTGGCGAGCTCGTCGCGATGCGGATCGATCAGGAGATGCCGTACGAACAACGCGTGCCATGCATATTCGGTGACGATGCGCACCGGCAGGCGATACTTGAGATCCGCACCACCGAAGAGATCTTGGACGAAGATCTCTTTGCCTTGCGCGTATTCGATCATGTCCTTGAGCAGCACATCAAAGTGCGCGGCGCTCATTGGCTTGGTCTTTTCCCACCATACGGTGTTTTCGGTGCGTGAATCGCGCACGACGAACTTGTCGTTCGGCGAACGGCCGGTGTGCTGACCCGTCTTGACGACAAGCGGACCGTATTTGGCGATCAAACCTTCGCGGCGCTCGACCGCCATCTGGTAAAGCTCGGCCGCTTCATTGTTGAGATGAATTCCGCGGAGCCTTTGAAAAGACAAGCCGGTCGTCCCGATCTTGCCCAGCTCCTTCATCTCAGTGGCAGATTGACTCACCAAGGTCCTCCCGAAAGCCGTCCCGCATTGCTCTTGGTAGGTGCGAACACTCGCTCGCACTGCCCGTTTTCTTCACCTGCAAATCAGGTGCCCGATTAGTAATTTAATCCCGCGGCTTCGAGCCGCGCGCACGCCAACCTCAGCGATGAGAAGGTCAAAGATAAGGCCCGGCAGGCCTTTAAACAACGAAAAGCGCCGTGTCACACGGTCACAATCGTCGCTGCGCTGCAATGCAGATTAATCGAGCGTATCGGCGCGTGAGCGTCAGTTTCGTGACTATCGCAATGCGGCGGTCTTAACCTTACGAAACTCGCTTGCCCGTGAGCGGGGAGGAACCAAGGCCGGCCGCCGTCACTTCGCCCTTCATCTCATCGCCGGTTACTGTCACGGCAAATTCGAGATTCATGGGGAACGGTTGTGTGATCTTGCCCTTCCACGTGAGCTTATCGCCACTAACTTTTCCATCCTGGATATCCATGGACGTGGAACTGCTTTTCTGAATTCCGGTCAAGCTGCCGCCATCGGCCTTGAGCGTCAGCATTGCCTCCTGGGCGCCCATGGGCGACTGAACCACGATCTTCCAAGTGCCATCGACTGCCATGAGAAGTCTCCTTGGCGAGAACCAACAGGTGAGGAGAAAATTGGTACGCGGTTTAACTGCAGGCTACCTTTGAAGCTAGTCCCTTCAGGCGGACGAAATCCAGCTGCCCGAGCGTCTCGCCTGGAAACGCCACCGCGGCCCTTACCTGATCGAATGGGAAGGCCGCGCCGGGATCTGAGCGGCGAGCATAGGCCGTTGCAACGGCGGGCGTGCCCTGAGGCATGGCTTGATCCGGCCATGGGCAAACGCAGACTCTTTGATCGACATCGGCATGTCTCACGATGCCGGCGAGCGAAATTGAATAACGGCTCCGAAGTTCCTTGATCAGCTTCACGAGCGCGTCGATCTGCGCGGGTGGGAAAGGGTCTTTGCCATCGCCATTGTTGACGAGCTCGATGCCAATCGAGCGGCCATTCACGTCGGGATTGCCGGCGTGGTAGGCGATCAAATTCTCGGGAACGCCGACGGCGCGGTCGCCGTTTCGGCCGATGACATAATGAATGCTCACTTGGCGCTGATCTGCCACCATCTTCGCTAAATAGAATTCGGCGTCGTTGCCATCAACAGGCGGCGCGCCGGTAAATTGCACGCGTCCGTTCTCGTCACACTTGGGCCCGCTGATCGCGTGAAGGACGATCATGTCGACCGCATGGCTGCGAATGCCGCCTCTCTTTGCCAATTGTTCGTGGTGCGCGCATGCCATGACCGCGAGCGAGAAGCAACTCATGAAGAGCAGGCAAGGGAGGTGGCGCTCGATTCGAAGTCTCATTTGCTCGACAACTTGATCCGCCTACGGAGCTTTATGCCGCCGGAAGGGCCTTCGCGTGCGGCCTGAAGCGCGGTTTTTCCACGCGACTTTACCCCGCCGGAATCTA
>JBAQHC010000224.1:0-1663 GCA_049288095.1 Alphaproteobacteria bacterium
GCGCATGCGCGAGCAACATTAGGAACGCGCTCGCTGCACCTTCGCTCAGACAGCATCGCTCACACGACTGCAACCAAACGACTGCGCTCGCGCGGCTGCGCTGACGCGGTTGCGCTGATGCGACAGCCTTGAATGGACATGTGCCTGGCGCTTCGTTGCGCTCCGATGATGCGCGAGACGATCGTGCTCAATCGGCGGCGCTCGCGAGGTTGCGTTCAGTCATCTGCGCTGAAGAGGTCTTGCTCACGCGATCACGCTGAGGCGATTGCATTGAGATGGTGGTCGCGCTCACGAAGCTGGAATTGATGCGTTTTGCGCGTATCGCCGGCGCGTTCATCGAACGCAACCTTGCTTAGAAAGCACGGCGCTCACTGCACGAATAGCGTGCAAAAACAGCATCGATTTTGGGTGTGTCTTTTTATCGAAATTAGTTTGTGTACGGAGGAGCAGTGATCTTGCTCGAAGCACTTGAAGCATATGGCACTTTGGGGTGTGCGATCGCTGTTGCCCGTTTGCGAGCGGAAACTCTGCCCCTTATACTTGTCAAGAGACGCTTGCGGTGACTCAGCGGGCGTGCTGACCGGCTTCGGCAGACTTCAAACGGCGGTGCTTGTTGAGCCGTCCGGATGCCGGATGAGGGGCCTTAGCCGTCAAGCCCCGCCTCGCGCGGCCATGCCGCGCTCGGCGCCTTCGGCTTCGGGGCGTTGACGGCGGCCCCCGCATCCGGCTGAGAGCTGAGAAGCGCGCTGCGCGCGCCGGTAGCAGCTGACGCTGCTCTCGCGACTAAGATGAGTTGGGTTGCTCACTCGGCGGCGTCGGCAGTTGTCTGCAGAACGGTGTCGATCATCTCCATGATGAACCGCTGGCGCGACTTCGGCAGGCGCTGAATGCGCTCGACCTGTTGCAGGAGCTTGGGCGCAGGTCCTCGCCTTGGGCGTTCGGGCTCCTCGCCAACCAGCTCTTGCACCGATATGGCGAGCGCGCGTGCCAAGCGCGGCAGGACCGAGGCCGGCACACGATGACGGCCGACTTCGTAGGAGGCGATAACCTGTTGGGCGACCCCTACCTCCTCAGCGAGCTGAACTTGGGTCATACCCGAAGCCTTGCGCGCGGCAGCAATGCGCTCGCCCATGGCCTGAAAAAACATCCTCTCTTCGGGGGGCATCGAGGTCGGCATGACGGTCGCGGCGTTGCAAATGGGATTGCAGCTCATGGGCTACTCCGGCTTTTTGATGAACGTTGACTCTACGCTTAATGAGCGTAACCCTCGTTCGAGTTGTTTTGCGATTCTCCTCTTGACAGGTTTTTGCGAGAGGCCGGTTTTTTGACATGAGGGGACGCCATGGCGCGCATCGCCGAATCGGAGCTGGAGCGGCTGAAGGCGGAGGTGTCGGTTGCGCGGCTTGTCGAGGCGAGCGGGGTCAAGCTGGAAAAGTGCGGGCGCGATCTTGTCGGTGCCTGCCCGTTCCATGAAGACGGCGATCCCTCGCTCACGGTGACGCCGGACAAGAACCTTTGGCACTGCTTCGGCTGCGGCGCCGGCGGCGGGCCGATCGATTGGGTGATGAAGAAAAACGGCGTCTCATTCCGCCATGCCGTCGAGCTGCTCCGCGAAGGCTTGCCGAGCATCACCGATGAGACGGTCAAGCGCACGACGGTGCGC
>JBAQHC010000225.1:0-6983 GCA_049288095.1 Alphaproteobacteria bacterium
CTTATCGCCTTGATCATGCGCACGGCCATCGGAGGATTGCACCGTTTCGTGGAACTCGTAATCGAGCCCCTCGGCTTTGAAATAGCCCTTTTCCTCGGCTACCCATTCCTGCAGCCGAAAATGCGGCTGAATGACGAACTTGCTCATGCCCGGTCCTCCGTTATTGGATGATTTTGCTAACAGCAACCCCTGGCGACCACAGGCGCGTGGTCATGCTCGGCAACCCGCCGTGTACGGATCATTTTGACATGGCTGTTCATGAGCACGCGGGCGCCGGCGACATCGCGCGCCTCGATGAGGTCTAGAAGCGCCTTGTGAGTGTCGAGAATTCGCTGTGCGACCTCGGGCGTCAGCGTCGGGTTTTCTTGCGGCCATGAGATATTGCCGAGCGAGATGAGCTGCACGACAAGCACGCGGTTATGCGAAGCTTCGGCGACCGCCAAATGGAAATCGCGGCTGAGCCGCGTATAGGCGGGCACGTCGCTCATCATCACGGTTTCCGCTTCCGCAATCAGCCGCCGCAAGCGCTGATGATCGGCGAGCGTTGAAGCCTCTGCAGCAAGCTCAGCCGCCATCACCTCGATGGCGCGTTGGGCATCGAGCACCTCGGCAGCGCTGACCCCGGTGAGATCGAGCTGAACAGCGAGCGCCTCGGCGAAGAGGCGCGGGTTGCCGCGTGCGATCCGCGCGCCGCCACCCTTGCCCATCCTGATTTCAGCGACCCCAAGCGCCTCAAGCGTCCTCAGCGCGTCACGCGCGACGATCCGGCTGACGCCAAAGCGCGCGGCCAATTCCTTTTCGGTGCCGAGCACATCGCCCGGCCGAAGCCGCTTGGCAAACAATTCCTCGCGGACCGCCAAGATAATCCGCGACGAGAGCGAGGCCGACCGGCCAAGCAAAGCACCAGTCGCTGCGAAGGCCGACACCGGCACGGTTATGCGCGCGAGCTCATCCATGCCGGCAAGCCTATCCTGCCGGCATTCGATAGTAAAGATACTATCTTTTGCGGACCCCAAAGGATCGGTGGCTGTCAGCCGCCGACCCAATTGGACACTCAGAGTAAGAAGGTCAGGTTAGAACCGATAGCCGATGCCCGTGCCGACCAGCCACGGGTCGATATTCACTTTGGCCTTGATGGCGCCCGCATTGATGCTGACGTCGGTCTCCATCCAAATCTTCTTCACATCGACATTGAACACCCAGTGCTTGGAGAGCTTGGCATCAAAGCCAAACTGAAGCGCGGGACCGACCGCTTGGCTGTAATGCACGCGGAGACCGGGCGGATTGCTGGTGCCGTAAAACAGCGTGTAGTTGATGCCCGCGCCGACATAAGGCGAGATGAAGCCCTCGGGATTGAAGTGATATTGCGCGAGCAAGGTGGGCGGCAGCAGCCACACCGAGCCAAGCGGAATACCGCCGGCAGCTGTCGCTGTCGCTTTGTGTTTCGTCGTCGCCGCAATGAGCTCGGCGGAGATGTTGTCGGTGAAGAAATAACTGAAGTCGACTTCCGGAACATAGTAGTCGTCGATCTTCACGGACCCGCCGAGCGGCGTGACGCTCGCGCTTTCATCCGGAAGAACACCGACACCGCGCACGCGAACAAGAACATCACCCGCCGCTGCCGATGCAATCTCCGGCACGACAAGTGTTGCAGCAAGAGCGGCCAATGCCACGCCGCGCCTGAGCCATTTGCGATTGTTTCTCATTTCCGCCTCTTCGTCCCGTTTGCATTCTTCAATTGGGAGAATAAGGGCCGGTTAAAAAGACGGCAGGCTGACGCGCGGCATATAATCCGTGTAGAGACGAAATTGATCTACGTCAAAATACGGAGGACAGCCTACGCCTAATGCGCGCGAATTCCGTGCGCATCTTCGTGCGCATCGGCACACGCCTCTTCCACTTGAATCGTTGCATGCGTCAAGCCGAAGCGCTCCTTAAGCTTGGCTTGCACAAGCTCGAGCCCCGCATGCGCATCAACGCCGTCGCGCAAGACCACATGCAAAGTGATGAGCGGCTCGTCGTGGCCAAGTGACCAGATATGCACATGATGCACATCTGCAATCTCAGGCAATTCCTTCATCAGAGTTTCGGTGACTTCGCCCGCTGAATGGCCGCGCGGCGTGCCTTCAAGAAGTATGTGTCCCGACTCCCGCACGATCGGAATCGCACCGGCAACAATGAGCCCGGCAACGAACACCGAGAGAATTGGGTCGGCTAGCATCCAGCCCGTCATCAAAATGACCACAGCTGCAGCAATTGCCGCGACCGAACCTAAGAGATCACCGATGACATGCCAGAGAGCGCCCTTGATATTGAGATTTTCTGCATTCGCACGCCCGAGCAACCGAAACACGAATAGGTTGACGATGAGGCCCGCGGCCGCAATCGCGAGCATCGGCCCGCCCATGACCGTGTGAGGCGAGAGTAATCGATGCACCGCCTCGATCAGGATTAGGAGAGATATAACCGCAAGCAAGACGCCGTTGGTGAATGCGGCGAGCACTTGCGCGCGCGCATAACCATAGGACCGTTTGTGGTCCGCGGGGCGTCCGGCAATACGCAGCGCGACATAAGCAAGCGCGAGCGAAAATGTATCGCTCAGCATGTGTCCCGCATCGGCAAGCAATGCGAGCGAGCCCGAGAAGAAGCCACCGGCCGCCTCGGCGAGCATGAAGCCGCCGGTCAGGAAAAGCGCAAGACGCAATCGCCCTTCATCCGTACCCGGACCAATATGCGAATGCCCATGGCCGTGCTCATGGTCGTCGTGATCGTGCGCATGAGCAGAGTTCATTCGCGCTCGCCTTCCTCGATCTCATGCATTGCTTCATCCGAAAGGCCGAAGTGGTGACCGATCTCATGAACGAGTATGTGGGTGATGAGTTCACGAAGCGTGACCCCGCCGCCCGCCCACTCGTCGAGAATCGGGCGGCGGTAGAGGAAGATCATGTCTGGCCCCTCAGCGATATCGACCGAGCTCTTATGCGTGAGATCCACGCCCTGATAGAGGCCTGTAAGCTCGAAAGGATCTTCAATCTGCATCTCGGCGCACGCCGCCTCGTCCGCGAAATCTTCGATGCGCATGGCGATGTCGGCGGCCAGCCGCCGAAACTCCGCCGGCAGTTTGGCAAGGCAATCGCGCGCAAGCGCCTCGAATTGATCGAGCGTCGGCGCCTCTTCGTCGGACCAAATCATGCTCGGCTTATAGGGCGATGGGCCGGGCAAACGAAGGGCGGATGTTGTAACGGCCATAAGTTCCACGGGGGCGTGATGACGCACACATTGCAACTTTTCTCCGCCCTCCCACTTAACGAGTGGTGGAGGCCAAGATGTTCAAGAAAACGCTTCTCTCGCTCTCAGAGCTCGTGACCGGCGGGCTCGTTCTTCTCGCGCTGGCCGCAGTGATTGGCTTTGCCTCCTAGGCCTAAAGGCGCATAGCCTTGGCCCTCCAAACGGAGGCACCAATGGCAAAGCCGCTTCAAGGTGACGAGCGCCGGAAGGCCATCGCCAAGCTGACCGGCTGGCGCGAAGTTCAAGGCCGCGACGCAATCGCCAAGACCTTCACTTTCAAAGATTTCAACCAAGCCTTCGGCTGGATGAGCCGGGTGGCCATGCTGGCCGAGAAGATGGACCACCACCCGGAATGGTCTAACGTTTACAAGGCTGTGGAAGTGACGCTCGCGACGCATGATGCGAGCGGCGTGACCGAAAAGGACATCAAGCTCGCCGAAGCGATGGACGCTTTCGCGCGCTAGACGCGTCTCGGCGCCCTGCCAAAACCAATGTTCTTCGGTCCGGCGATGCGGTAGAGTTCGGCCATGAATGGACCGTCACGGCTCAATGGTGTTCGCCGAGTGCTCACTATGTGGGCACGGCTCGATATCATCGCAGCGCTTGCAGGTTCGTTGGCGCTCCTGGCTTGGGTCACGTTTCATTGACCGCCGACACCGATCAGAATGGCGCTCCCGAACGCGAGTGGCTCGCGGAGGACATGCATTTACCCGTGGTGATGGCGCGCAACGAAACCTATGTGCGCGAGCGCTTTTGGATGAAGCTCCGCCGCTTCGTCGGCAAGATCCCGTTCAGCGAGGATCTCGTCGCTTGCTATTACTGCGCGATGGACAGGGAAACGCCCACGCGCGTGCGCGCGGTGCTGCTTGCCGCCCTCGCCTACTTCGTTTTGCCGACGGACATCATCCCGGATTTTATCGCGGGCTTCGGCTTCACGGATGATGCGGCCGTATTGGCGACCGCCATCAGCGTCGTTGGCAGGCACATCAAAGAGCATCATCGCGCCCGCGCCCGTGCCGTTTTGCTGAAGACTTAAACACCAAGGACACAAAGGTTTGCACGAAGATCACAAAGGATGTTTCGTGCCCTTTGTGGAGATCTTTGTGCTCTTCGTGTTTAGCCTTGCTTGCCAAAGCACGCGGCAATCGTTTCGAAATCCGGCCGTCGCGCGCCGACGACTTTCCCTTGCGTATTCGTAATCGGCTGATCGAGGAATGCCCGCGCCAGAGGCGCATCTTTGGCAATTGCCCCAAGCGCAGCCAGCAGCGCGATCACAAGGCACTGCGCAGCGAGCGAGGCACCATCATCGATCTTGAGCGCAACGCCCAGCCTGAGCGATGACAGCGAAGCGACATAGACGCCCTCGGCACCGGTCTTGGGGATGACGTCAGCGCCCGATTCGATGATCCGTGTGCAGAGCCTTCCCGTGCCGGCGATGTAAAATGGCTGCGCTTTGACCGCCCCGCGCAATCGTAAAATTGCCTCGCGGCGCGCTGGCGCAAGCGCAGAGGGATCGGCCACGCGCGCGAAAGCTGTTGCGAGCGCGCCAAGCGGCAGCGCGAAGTTCGGCGCCCCGCAACCATCAATGCCAATCTCAAACTCGGAAGGCGCAACACCGCTGAGCTCAGAAAGGACCTGGACCACACGCTGCTGAACGGGATGGGACGGCTCGTCATAGCCGAGCGACGGCGCCCCTAAATGCTTTGCAAGGGTCAAGAAGCCCGTGTGTTTGCCGGAGCAATTGTTATGCACGCGTCGTGCGGTCTTCCCTTCGCGCACCAGGGCCTCGGCAGCGGGCGCGTAGGACGGCGCGTGGGCCCCGCAATCGAGGTCAGCCTCGCTGCAACCAATCCGCTTGAGCCAAGCTTCGACAGCCGAGACATGCGCCGGTTCGCCGCCGTGAGAAGCGCAGGCGAGCGCAAGCTCGACATCACCGAGGCCCACCGCCACAGCTGCGCCGCTTTCAACCAGCGGCAAGGCTTGGATCAGCTTGATCGCCGAACGCGGAAACACTTTACGTCCAATGTCGCCGAGTGAGGCGACATTGCGCCCGCTCGCATCAGCGACCGCGAACGCACCGCGATGCACCGACTCGATCCACTCGCCGCGCCACCCGCGCACAAGCACCGGGTTGACTTGACGCGAACGGTCCTCTGCGTTCATCAGCACTTTCCCTCATCCTTCGACCAGCTCAGGATGAGGAGATAGTTCAGATCCCTCATGGTGAGCCTGTCGAACCATGAGCCCCACTCTCGCGGCGTTTCATCTGTCATGACGGACTCGAACGGCAAATTGCGTGGCTATTTCGGTATCGGGGTTGAGGGTATCTCAAAGCCGATGAATGTCGGCAATCTGTTCCGCTCGGCGCATGCCTTCGGCGCGAGCTTTGTGTTCTGGATCAAGCCGCATCACACCGCCTTCAACGCCGCTTCGGACACCTCGCGCGGCCATGCGCATTTGCCGGTCTACACATGGAGCTCGGCCGCCGAGATCAAGCTGCCGCAAGGCTGTAAGCTCGTGGGTGTCGAGCTTCTTGACGAGGCGGTGGACTTACCGAGCTTCAAGCATCCCCTCCAGGCCGCCTATGTGCTCGGGCCGGAGCGCGGCAGCCTGTCACCCGAGCTCGCCAAGCGCTGCGATCACATCGTCAAGATACCGACCAAATTCTGTGTGAATGTCGGGGTCGCGGGCGCGATCGTCATGTATGACCGCCTCTTGGCGCTTGGCCGCTTCGCGACGCGCCCGCTGCACGACGGCGGGGCCGGCGAAACGCAGGCGCCACACGTCCATGGGCTCGCAAGAACGCGGCGCAAACCGAGAGAGTGATATGCCCAGGAATTGCTTAACCCGCAGCAACTCTCTCTTAAGAATTGTTTTACCATAGTTTGCGAGCGCGTTAGCGTTTGAATGAGGGGCGTTGCGGCGGACCGGGGCACCAAAATGATTTCCATCACCCGCATTTCTCGGACATTGGCGCTGACTTTGGTGGTGGGCGCGCTGGGGCTTGCGCCGGCGCTCGCCGCAAAGCAAGGCGAGGCCAAGGCTCCGCCCGCCCCTGCTGGGGGCGCCTCGCCCAAGCCAATCGGCAAGTCCAAGGATTGGGCGGCCTACACGATGCAGGACAACAGCCGCACCGTGTGCTTCATCGTCTCGGAGCCAAGGTCGAAATCGCTTTCAGACAAGAAGGCTTCGCGCGGCGATCCGTTCTTCCTGGTGACGCGCTGGAGCGCGCAACAGGCGCTGCAGCCCTCGCTCATCATGGGTTTCCCGCAGGCGCAGGACAAAAAGGTCAAGATCAAGATTGGCAGCGACAATTTCGAGATGTTCGTTCAGGGCGACGGCGCCTGGATGGACAGCGAGGACGGCGACAAGAAATTGACCGATGCCATGCGCAAGGGCGCGACCATGACCGTTTCGGGTGAGTCTCAGCACGGGGCTAAGTCGACTGACCGCTACTCCCTCGCTGGCATCAGCGACGCGCTCGACAAGATCTCCGACTGTAAATGACCCTGCCTTAGCAGGGTCATCCCCGCGCAGGCGGGGTCCAGCCAAAACATAAAGTCGAAAAACAACCCCATGCACAGTAGCCGAACCGCTTTTAGCCTCCCCCTTGCGGGGAGGCCCGGATCGCGAAGCGATCCGGGGTGAGGGTTAGCCCGACCAAGGGGGGTTAAACCTCGACGCCCTTGACGCAA
>JBAQHC010000226.1:0-1946 GCA_049288095.1 Alphaproteobacteria bacterium
ATTATGAATAAACAAAAATGGGAATCTCTTCCGAAGGACATTCAAACGATCATAGACAAGTTGGATGAGGAATGGATAGAGATAGCTGCAAAAGGGTGGGATGAGTGGGAGGATGTAAAAACTGCGACTCTTCTCAAGAAGGGAAATAAATTAACGCAGTTATCAAAAGAAGAGAATGCACGCTGGGCAGAAAGAGTAAAGCCGATCATCGATCAATATTTGGCAACCACAAAAGAAAAAGGGCTACCCGGGGAGGAGGTTTTGCAGTTTTGTGTTGATTATCTGAAGAAACATTAGCCATAGGTTTTTAATGAGCTAATCAACTCTTGTACTCGAGGAGTATGATGTCATGATGAAAACGTCTGGTAAAGTAACGTCAGGCATAGGTAAAGTCTTTGACGCAATTGCAGGAGGCGCATTAATAGCCATGGTGTCGATTACTGCAGTAGACATAATTTTACGATATTTTCGTATGCCTATCGTAGGATCATATGAAATCGTATCGATGTTGGGAGGACTTGTGGTAGGATGCGCTCTTCCTCAAACATCAGTCGAGAAGGCTCACGTGATCATGGACATCTTGATCGAAAAACTACCTCAGAGGAGGCAGGTCCCGTTTCTTATCACGACAAGAATAGCAGTGATGGTATTGTTTTTTCTTTTCGGCTGGAATCTTCTTGACATGGCAAGAATGTTTTACGAATCAGGAGAGAGTTCTCTGACACTTACCTTACCCCTGTATCCCGCGGTGTTCATAATAGGGATATGTTGCTTCAGTGAGTGTGTGGTTATGCTATTTGAATTGGTGAGTATTATCCGTAGAAATGAGGGAAAACATGAATGAAATTGCTGTTGGAATAGTAATTATCATTTTCCTCTTTGGCTGGTTGCTCACAGGGATTGAGCTGGCTTTTGGAATGACCATAGTAGGCTTTATTGGTTTTGCATATTTAGTGTCATTCCCTGCAGCCATGAATCTATTGGCCAAGGATTTTTACGATACGGTGACATCCTTCGGGTTAACAGTTATTCCACTGTTTGTTTTGATGGGGCAGATAGCGTTCAATACAGGTATGGCGACCCGTCTGTACCGAACTGCCCACAAATTCATGGGTCATATTCCTGGTGGGCTGGCTGTTGCAACGATTGTGGGGGCAGCTTTATTCAAAGCAATTTGCGGCTCCTCGTCAGCGACAACAGCAACCTTTGCGAGTGTGTCTGTTCCTGAGATGGAACGATATGGCTACAATAGAAGGCTATCAACGGGAAGCGTAGCAATAGTAGGTACACTCGGCGTGCTCATCCCGCCTAGCGTGATAATCATTGTTTTCGGTATTGTTACGCAGCAATCTATAACAAGACTATTCTTAGCGGCGTTGGTTCCGGCACTGATGTTGGCGATACTTTACGTGGGTGTCATTATTGTGTGGTGTAAAATAAACCCCTCTTTGGGGCCCGTAGCCGAGAAAGCTTCTTTGAAAGAAAGAATAGGCTCTGTGCCTGACGCCTTATGGCCTGGGGTGGTTTTTGTTGTGATGGTAGGAGGCTTGATGCTGGGAGTGTTCACTCCGACTGAGGCAGGAAGCGTGGGGACGCTCGGAGTTCTCTTTTTGTGCCTGATGAAGAGGGATTTGACTTTCAAAACATTTATTGGATCTATTAGAGAGTCTCTCCGTGTAGCCTGTATGGTGATAATGTTGATAGTAGGTTCAACAATTCTAGGACATTGTCTCACAGTAACAACCTTGCCCAGTATGGCGGCTAATTGGGTTGTAAACCTTGCAATCCATCGCGCTCTTATTATGGTTACAATTCTCGTTATCTATCAAATAGGGGGCTCTTTCATTGATGATCTCGCATTCATGATCTTAGCTACACCGATCTTTTACCCGGCTATTATCAAGCTGGGATATGATCCACTTTGGATCGGGGTAATAATTTGTGTC
>JBAQHC010000227.1:0-18765 GCA_049288095.1 Alphaproteobacteria bacterium
CATCAACGGCATGCTGCATTTCGGCAGCCCGATGATGGCGCCGCTCTGCCCTGGGCAAATGATCGCCGAGGCGCCGCCGCCATCGGCCGAATTGACGAGCTTGCTCGCCACACCCGGCGGCCCACCGATGGCAGGCTTGGAAGCCTATGCGCAAAAAATCGGCAAGGGCCTCTGGGGCGTGATGGTGCAGCTCTATGGCCCGAAGAAAGTCATCGCCGCGCAATGGGAGCACATCAAGGAAGAGCTCTCGGTCATTCCCGGCGTCAAATTCGAAGATGGCAAGCGGCTGAACTTCCCGCTCACGCCCGAGCAGATCGAGGCGACCATCGATAAAGCGAGTTTCGGCATTCCTTCGCTGTCGATTTTCGCGCTGGTTGCGCGCAGCGCCGCCGCGCCTAACCCGATCAACGGGCATGTCGGCTTCTCGCCGATTATTCCACGCACCGGCGAAGCGGTGTTCGAAGCGCAGAAAGTGTTCGCCGATATTGCGCGCGAATACGGCATGCCGGTTTCGCCGCTCGTCGTGCCCTTCACTTATTGGCAGCGCTCATTCGTGTTTCTGTTCCTCTTCCCGGTCACGCACGATATCGAGGCCAACAAGAAGAACCGTGAGGCCTTCCGCAAGCTTGTGAAGGTCAGCGCTGAGCATGGCTGGGGCGAATACCGAACGCCGGTGATCTACCAAGACGACGTGCAGGAGGTTTATTCCTTCAACAACCACGCGCTTCGCAAATTCCACGAAACGATCAAGGACGCAGTCGATCCCAACGGAATTTTGTCGCCCGGCCGCTACGGCATTTGGCCAAAGCATTTGAGAAAGGCGTAAGCCATGAACAAATTCGTATTGCTCGCGCTGTCCGGCGCGCTGGCGCTCGGCGCATGCGGCAAGGTCAACAAGCAGGCGCCCGAAAACCCAACCAACCCTCAGCCCACCGGCGCGCCAACATCCGCGCCCGCGCCCGATTCATCGTCCACGCCGTCAGGGCCCACGCCGGCTCCGGCGAGTGACCCCGCCCCCGCACCGAGCTTCAGCGATCCAAAGTTGCAGCATGGCTATGATGTGTTTCAAAAGTGGTGCGCGCCGTGCCACGCGCCCGGCCCGCGCCACCCGGGAACTCAAGCGCTTGAGGTGAAATACAAAGGCACCGACACTCCGGCGCCGCTCGAACAGCGCAAGGATCTAACGCCCGATCTCGTCAAATATTTCGTGCGGGGGGGCGTTTCGATCATGCCGCCTTTCCGCAAGACGGAGATCACTGATCAGGAGCTTGATGATCTCGGCGCTTATCTCTCGCGCCCGCATTGAGGCGATCGACTAACTGTCCTCTCCCGCGGGGAGAGGACAGCGCCGCCAGGCGCCAGGTGAGGGGTTCGCAAGAGACGCCGGCGTTCGTTTCAAACCCCTCACCCGACAAGTCGTTGGAAGCTTTCATGCTGCCCTCTCCCCGCGGGAGAGGGCGTTGTTATGCTTGCCCCAACATGCAAAGCTCGCAGCTCTCCAATCGATAAGCTGACATGCAAAGGCGACGCGCATGCAAGATTTCAAAGGCAAAACGGCATTCATTTCGGGCGGCGCAAGCGGCATCGGCCTTGCGATGGCCAAACAATTCTTGGGCGTCGGCATGCAGGTGATCATCGCCGACATCAGAGCCGATGCGCTCAACAAAGCGCTTGCGACACTTGACGGCGGCACGATGCTGCGCGCGCTCACACTCGATGTGACAGACCGCAAGAATTGGACGATCGTTTCCGATGAGATCGATCAGGTCGATATCTTGTGCAGCAATGCCGGCGTGTTTCTCGGCGGGCCGACGCAAGACGCAACCTATGACGATTGGGATTTCGTGCTCGGCGTCAATCTTCAAGGCACGGTCAATTGCGTTCAGACATTCGTGCCGCGCATGATCAAGCAAAAGACGGGCGGGCACATCGTTCTCACCTCCTCGATCAATGGCCTGTTCCAAAGCGGCGGCGCAGGCGTCTACACGACATCGAAATTCGCCGTCACGGGGCTTGGTGAGTCACTGCGCGCCAATCTCGCGCCACACAATATCGGCGTGTCGCTGCTTCATCCCGGGCCGGTCGCAACCGGTTTGTTTGCGAGCACTCCCGAAGTGCGCCCCAAGCACCTCAAGCACACCGGCGCTTACGCGGTTAAGCTCGACGCAACTGATCCCGTCAGCCAAGAGATTTTCGCAACCGCCATGTCGATCGACGAGGTCGGCCGCAAGGTGCTCAACGGCATCAAGCGCAACGACCTTTACATCATCACGCATGGCGAAATCCGCAACGTGCTCGAGGCGCGCGCCAAGGCCTTGCTGGCGGCGCTTCCCGATGAACCAATTCCTCCTGCGCGAGCAAAGGGCGCAGCGAACCTCTACAGCGACGCGGTTTATCGCGAGCAGATTGCCAAGCCCGCTCCCAAGGGCGTTTAGGCTTCACCTCCCCCTTCAGGGAGAGGTCGATGCAGCAAGCTTGCTTGCGGCATCGGGTGAGGGTGATACTGGGTCGCTGCAATCAAATCAGTACCCTCACCCTCCCCTCTCCCTAGAGGGAGAGGGACTAGAAACAGTGGTTGGGAGAGAACGAAATGGCCGAAGAAGCACGAAAAGCTCCGCTCGCCGAGGTGTCGGGCAAGACTGCTTTCATCACTGGAGGGGCCTCGGGCATGGGGCTCGGCATGGCGCACGCCTTCGCTAAGGCCGGAATGAAAGTCATCATCGCGGATATTCGCCAGGACGCGCTCGACAAGGCGATGGGCGGCTTCCGTGGCACCAATCTCGCCGTGCATCCGATCCAGCTCGATATCACCAATCGCGATGCTTACAAGCGCGCCGCCGATCAAGCCGACAAGGTGTTCGGCAAGGTGCATTTGCTCTGCAACAATGCCGGCGTCGGCGTTCACGGCAATATGAAGAACGCGACGTATGAAGACTGGGATTTCTCCAACGGCGTTATTCTCGGCGGCACAATCAACGGCGTTCAGACATTCCTGCCGCGCATGCTCGCGCATGGCGAGGGCAGCCACATCATGAGCACGGTCTCGCTCTCGGGCGTGCTCGCAACGCCCGGCATCGGCGTCTACGTCACTGCGAAATTCGCTCAGTGCGGCATGATGGAAGCGCTGCGCACCGATCTCAAGGACGACAATATCGGCGTCTCCGCTTACATCGCCGGCCTCACCAAGACCGAGCTTGGAATGTCGAGCGCCGCGGCGCGCGCGCTTATGAAGGGCGAGAAGCCGCCGGAGCCCAATGACCAGATGAAGGCAATGGCCATCGCGCCGCGCATGCGCGGCATGATGGACCCGATGGAAGTCGGCGAGATCATCTTGCGCGGCATTCGCCGCAACGACCTCTTCATCTGGCCGACGCGGCATTACGCCGACGGCATCCGTTATCGCATGGAAGCGCTGATCCGAGGCATGCCCTTCAACTATGTGAGCGACGAGCTGAGAAAGCGCGTCTCAGGCTTTAACGACATCCAGATCTATCTCGACCAGAAGCAGGTCCCGCCGTGGACGGAGTGGGACGAGATCGACGATGCGAAGGCGCAGCTAGCCGTCGCTGCCGCCAAGAAAGTCTGAACACCTCGTTGGCGCCGAGCCAGCGGATTGACACGGATGGTGAGGACTGTGGAGAAGGCCATCAAGAGGCAACTCGCCTTCCTGGTTGAGCTTGATCAGCTCAAATCAGTTGTACGCCAATCACCGCTCGTCAATCGCTCGCGGCGCGAAAATTCGGCCGAGCATTCTTGGCATCTAGCTATATTTGCGCTCGTGCTGTCGGAGTGCGCGCGAGACATTGACCCGATGCGTGTCGTTAAGCTTCTGCTTCTCCACGATATCGTTGAGATTGACGCGGGCGACGCGCCGATCCATGCGTCGGGCAGGGACAAGGCTGTCCTTGAACAGGAAGAGCTGACAGCAGCCGAACGCATTTTTGGATTACTGCTTGAGGTGCACGGTCAGGAACTATTGGCTCTCTGGAAAGAATTTGAAGCTGGGAAGACACCTGAGGCGAAATTCGCCAAGGCTTTGGACCGTCTTCAGCCCCTTATCCTGAACACGCTGACTGACGGGGGAACGTGGGCGGAGAACGGCGTCACCGAACAGCAGGTTATGGAACGCTACGGTCCGGTGATAAGAGGCGGTGCGCCCGAGCTGTGGGATGAGGCGAGAGCCATGGTTCGAGAGCACTTTAGCAAGCGTGTCGCTTCAGAGTCCTGAGCTTGCGCGGCGTGGACCTCAGCTCTTAATTGCGTCTATGATCCAGCAGGTGCCCGCAAGACCGAAGATGGATGTTGCCAGCGCTCATTCAACGAAGCTCAGGGGATTCGAAATGCCCGACACCACGCTACAAGGCTTGCCGCCGCACATGCAGCTCATTCAGATGGGCTGCGCTTATTGGACGAGCCAGATGGTTCTTGTCGCCGCCGAGCTCTCACTCGCGGATCGGCTCGCAAAGGGGCCAAGAAATGCGGATGAGCTTGCGAGAGAGCTGGGGCTTAACGCCCCTGCTTTCTACCGGTTCATGCGGTCCCTCGCCGGACTTGGCATTTTGACCCAGCGCGCGGACGGCGCGTTTGCACTCACGGCGCTCGGCGAGGCGCTGAAGACAGGAGCGTCAGGCGCAGCGCGTTCGAGCATTCTGATGTTGACCGGCCTTGTTGGACCTGCCTGGGATCGCTTGAGTGATTCACTCAAGACCGGGACGCCGAGCTTCAATGACGTCTTTGGCGTTCCGATTTTTGAGCATCTGGCCAAGCGGCCCGATCAGGCGGCGATGTTCAGCGAGACGATGGTGGGCTTCCACAATCTCGAGCCGCCCGCCGTCGCCGCGGCCTACGACTTCTCGCCGTTTAAGACCATCGTCGATGTCGGCGGCGCGACGGGCAACATGCTCTGCAACATCCTTGGGCGTCACAAAGCGCCGCGCGGATTGTTGTTCGACATGCCGCATGTCGTCACCGAAGCGCCGGCCTTCATTGCGGAGCGTGGGCTGAGGGATCGTATCTCGATCGAATCCGGCAGTTTCTTTGAGGCGGTGCCGAAGGGACACGACGCCTATATCATGTCGCACATCATCCACGATTGGACGCCAGAGCAGTGCGGCACAATTTTGGGCAATTGCAGAAAGGCGATTGCGCCGAACGGCAAGCTGTTGATCGTCGAGATGGTGCTGCCGGAGGGTGATACGCCGCATCCTGGCAAGATGCTCGACATGATGATGCTCGTCGGCCCTGGCGGTCAGGAGCGAACCGGCAAGGAATATGAGGCCCTGCTCGCCAAGTCCGGCTTCCGCATGACGCGCATCGTTCCGACAAATTCGGATGTCAGCGTCGTCGAAGCCGTCCCTGCTTAGAAGGTAATCTTGTTTGTTAGAATCAACCTTCGTCATCGCGAGGCCGCGAAGCGGCCGTGGCGATCCAGAAGTACAAGGCTCTGGATTGCTTCGCCTCGCTCGCAATGACGTTTCCATTTGAGGCGATTGCAGTCCGGCTTCATAACGCGCTGAGCGTTAGTTCGAGAATACCTTGAAGATGCTCGGCGTAGCGCTCGTCGATTGGCGGCGCGACATCGCGATTGAAGCGTTGGCCAATCTCGCTCATGAAATCGAGGCAGCATTCGGCGACATAAACGGAGAGCGCGCCACGCTGTTCATCGGTAAGGGCAAGCGCTTCAACCCAATCATCCGCATAACTGGCATCCTTGCCATGCGCGACCAGCGCCATGCGAATGAGGGCGGGCAATATCAGCTGATCGCCGAAGCAGAGTGAATCGACATCGACAATGCCGGTGAGCTTGCCGTTCTCGATGAGCACATTCTTGGTCGTGATGTCGTGAAGGAAGGGGATTGGCCGGATACGCGCAAAATAGCTCTCGAACTTGAGGGCCGCGCGCTCGACACGATCGGCCCAGCTTTCGTCGAAATAACCGATCTCTTTGATCCGTTTGCGGCTACGTTCGATGCCGCCAAACACAACACTCCGCCAATCCGAGAATGGCGCATCGCCCTTGAACGCATAGCCAAAGCCCTTGCCTTCCGGCAGGGCGCGTACCTTCGCCTGAATTTCCGCAAGTTCGAACGCCAGCGCGCGGCGCTCAGCGCGAGTCATCTTCTCGAACTCGTCGGCGAGATCGCGGCCCGGCAAGCGCTCAAGCAATACGTAGGGAAACGGAACGTCGCGCTTGCTTGTGTCTGCATAAATCAGCCTTGGCAAAGGCACGCCGATCGGCATGAGCTTCTTCGACCAATGGACCGCGCCCTCTGCGGCTTCGACTTGGCTCGGCCACGAAAGCCGTGCGACGACGTGCTCGCCATCTTCGAGCGTCACGTCATAGACGAAATGATGACTGCCGGTCGTAAAGCGCTCGATGTGCACTGGCTTGCGCCCAAGTGCGCATTCAACGATCGAAGCAGCGTCCTGTTCATTCGGCGCGATTTCAGTGTTCATCGCGCGATGATCAGCTCCGGGTGGATGGCCGGGTCAAGCCCGGCCATGACGAATTGGGAGAATGAGGGCCACTTCAGCCGCGCGGCATGAGGTCTTTTAGCCTGCGGCTCTCGGCCCAGCGTTTCTTCTCGAAGTCGGCGCGCAGCTTCGGAACGTCCTGGTCCTTCGGGAACGCACCGAGAATTTCTTGGAACAGCTCTTCCATCTCCGGCTTGAACTCGCTGTGCGGCAGGATGTAGGGCTCGTTGCGGCGGATAGCATTGACCACGCGTTCGCCGACTTCGAGTGGATCCATCGCGCCCGCCATCATTTCGCGCAGCTCGTTGCGCATGGTGCCCATGCCGCCATCGCGCCAGCCTTCAGGCTGATTGGGCAGCCGCTGGCCATCGAGGATACGCGTGTGCACAAAGCCGGGGCATAAGAGCGAGGTGCCGATCTTGTGTGGCGCCAGCGTCATGCGCAGCGATTCCGTCAGCCCGCGAACGGCGAATTTCGCCGTCGTGTAGCAACCGCCGTTACCCGCCAGCGCCGTCATGCCCGCCATGGACGAGGTGTTGACGACATGCCCGCCCTCGCCATGCGCCTTGATGCGCGGCACGAAGATCTTCACGCCGTTGACGACGCCGCCGAGGAGCACTCCCATCATCCAATCCCATTCCTCGAATTCGGGATCATCGATCGAGGGGCCCCCGCCGATGCCGGCATTGTTGCAAAGCACGTGAACCTTGCCGAAGACGCGTTCGGACTCATCCGCCGCGCGCGCCATGGCCGCGCGATCGGCAACATCGACCTCGATGAAGTGAGCCGCGTTCGAACCTTTGAGCTTGCCCCGCGCGTCATCGAGATTGCCGCGATTGAAATCGGCGATGATCACTTTCATGCCGGCCGCGAGAAACGCCCGCGCCATGCCAAAGCCGATGCCGCTCGCGCCACCCGTGATAAACGCGACCTTACCTTCCAAGTCCTTCATGGGATTCCTCCCGCTCGCCCACTCGCGATTGTTGTTACAGCGCTTATAGAGAGGCGGAAAAGCCGCCGCCAGAGCCAAACAACATTCTTAGCGCGCTTAGGGCACGCGAAACTCGAGGGGCCGGTTGCGTGTTGAGCCGAGTGGGCGGAAGCGCCACGATCTCGCGCGAGTGCATTGCACAATGAACGGGAATTGACGAGGATTGTGCGGCTTAGGGCCCTTGTGTGTAGACCCGCGTAAACCGATCTCTAATGGACGGTCCAGCATGATTTGGCGGCAAAGCGTTGGGCGAACGCGGGCTTGGTGGGCGCAGATGAATCAGATTCCCGTTCAGGTGAAGAGCTTCCTGACGAATGCGGTCAGGCGCCTCGGCATGCCCCAATCTCTGCCGCTTGTGTTGCCGGCACCGGAGAATGGCGCCGACGAGCTTATTCGCCTGTGCGATGTCCTGCTCGCGCGGCGCGGCGAAGCTTGGGCCGCGACGACGGCGGGCGAGGTGCTCGCCGGTTACCGCGCCGCAAGCCAAGATGAGCGCAACCGCTTTCTCGCCGTTCTCGCTCAAAGCTACAATGCGGACGAAACCCGGCTCGACAAAGCGATCGCGGCTTATCACGTGCAGCGCAATGCTGCCTCGATGGCCGAGATTCACGCGGCGTCGGAGTCGCGCCGTCAGCATCTCATTCACGAGCTCAATTTGGCGCCTGGCGGCACGCTAATGCTCTTGCGTATGCGCGAGGATGGCTTGCGCAATCGCCAGTCAATCCCCGATTTCGATACACTCGATGCCGATTTCCGCGAGGTGCTCGGCTCTTGGTTCAACCGCGGCTTCCTCACCTTGAAGCGCATCGATTGGTCATCGCCCGCGGCGGTCTTGCGCAAGATCATCGAGTACGAAGCGGTGCATGAAATCAAAGACTGGGAAGATTTACGCCGCCGCGTCGAGCCGCCGGACCGCCGCTGCTACGCGTTCTTCCATCCGCAAATCCCGGAGGAGCCGCTCATCTTCGTCGAGGTTGCGCTCACCACGGGCATCCCCTCTTCTGTCCAAGGCTTGCTCGACGATAAGCGCAACCCGCTGCCGACGAGCTTTGCCAACACCGCCGTCTTCTATTCGATCTCGAACTGCCAAGACGGTTTACGCGGTGTGCCGTTTGGCAGCTTCCTTATCAAGCAGGTCGCCGAGCTTTTGAAATCGGAACTGCCGGGTGTGAAAACCTTTGTCACGCTCTCGCCCGTCCCGACCTTCGCAAGCTGGCTCGAGCGCGAGCGCAAGATGGAGACATCCGATCTCATTCTTGATACCGAGCGCCCGGCCCTCGCCGCATTGAACCAAGAGAATTGGCAGGACAATGAGGATGTGCGCGCCGCGCTGACGGCGATCGCCGCACGCTTCTTCCTCAATATCAGAAGCAAAGACAAGCGCCCCTATGACTCGGTTGCGCGCTTCCACCTCGGCAATGGTGCGGAGCTTGCGAATATTCACTGGATGGCGGACGTCTCGCCCAAAGGGCTCAAGCAGTCCTATGGCCTGATGGTGAATTACCTCTATGACTTGAGGCATATCGAGCGCAATCAGACCGCGCTCGAGGTGCGTGGTGAAGTTGCGGCGTCCGGCGCCGTGCAGAAACTCGCACGGGCCGGAATGGCGCCACACGAGCGCCTGCTCGGTTTCTTGCTCCACCCGACCGAGCCTCAGCCCGAGGTTTAGCGCACGATCGCCTTAGATGAAAACGCCTGGCTCCTCATGGTTCGACAGGCTCACCATGAGGGCGAATGACTTACACCTCATCCTGAGCTTGTCGAAGGATGAGGTTGATTCAGTCAGACCAGATCACGCTCTAGCCACTAGCAAACTGGCCGCAGGTTAAGCGTGCCGCGACTTGGTTTTCGCTTTGGCAGGCGCGCTCTGTACTGGCGTTGCCGCCATTCCCGCCGCAAGGAAGTTGATCACTTGATCAGCCGCAGCCTGCCAGTCGGTTTGGCTGACATCTTCGTCGATAAAGCGCGTGAGACGCTCGGTGAAGGACTCCGAAAAAGAAAACGCGCCGGCGACGCAATTGGCGCGCCAATAGAACTCGGTTTGATCGATGTGGGGGCTCACCCGCTTGAGCAGCGAAAAGAACTGGTTCGCGGACTCGCCGAAGATCGCGGCCATTGCTTCGACGACTTCCTCGGATGGGTCGGTCAAAGCCCGGCCATAGAGCACACGCGCGCGCGGCGCTTCGCTCGCATCCGCATCCGGCATGAGAAAGGCCGGCTCGATCTGCGCGCGCAGAACATCCGCGATGCTTACCGGCTTGCCGCGCGCGAGCGCCCGCTCGAGCGCATCGAAGCGCTTTTCGCGCTCGACTTGCAGCGGGCGAAGCCTGCGCTCGAACACCTCGTTAAAGAGCTTTCGCTTGCTGCCCCAATAATGCGACAGCACGCCAAGATTGGAATTCGATAGCTTTGCAATGGCGCGGATCTTGGTGCCGTCATAGCCGCGCTCGATGAAGAGCCGTTCGGCCGCCTCAAGAAACCGGGTGTGGGTATCGTCGATTGCCAATCGCTCGTGCGCTTCCATTCTTATTGCTCCTTCACCCGCAAATCGCATTGTGCGGCCAGGTTGGCCCCGCCGCAACTCGAGGGGCCCTCCCCTCTAGCCATCCGGCCGATTCAACTCCAAGGGCCGAGGCCATATCTCTAGACGACCCTGAGCCCGGAGAAATTCCATGCCCTCGTCCCAATTTTCGCTGTCAGCCGTTTCTCAGGAGCTCCAAGAGCTGACCGCGCGCGCGGCAGCCAGCGTCGTTGCCATCGAGAGCGACGGGCATCGAACCAGCGGGATCCATTGGCGTCCGGGCGTCATCGTCACCGCCGATGAGCGTCTTGCGAGCGATGACGGCATTACCATCATGACCGCATCAGGCGAGCGCCTGGCCGGCACACTCGCCGGTCGCGATCCCTCAACCGACATCGCCGTGATCCGCTTCGAGCCAACCGGCACCATCCCGGCCGAGCCCGGCGATGCAAGCGCGCTCAAAGCCGGCGCGCTTGTCCTGGCGGTCGGCCGGCATTCCGACGGGCCGGTCGCGAGCCTTGGGGTTGCCGGTTTCGTCGGCAAGCCGTGGCGGAGCCTCAGAGGCGGATCGATCGACAACTACATCCGGCTCGATCTCTCCCTCGCCCGCGCAGCGGAAGGCGGAGCGGTTGTCGACGCTGAAGGCCGCGTGCTCGGCATGGCTGTCTTGGGTCCGCGTGGCCGCGCTCTCCTCATTCCACGCGGGACGATCGACCGCGTGACCGATCAGCTGCTCGCGAAGGGCCACATTTCGCGCGGCTATCTGGGCGCGAGCCTTCAGCCAGTTCGGATCGGCGCCAGCCACGGCACGGCGATCGGCATTCTCATCAACGGCATCGATGCCAAAGGGCCGGCAGCAGCGGCGGGCTTGCTAATCGGCGACATCATCACCACATGGGCCGATACTCCAATTTCTGGGGTTCGCGGGATCCTTCATGCACTTGGTCCGGAGAGCATCGGCAACAATATCAAGCTTGGCGTTTTGCGCGGCGGCTCCAAAACCGAGCTCGCGGTTTCGATCGGCGAACGGCCGCGTGCTTCAACCTAGGGCAGTAAGGGAGCGCTCATGATCCGCGTCGGAATTGCTGCTCGTCCGGCGCTCGCGCGTGATCTCAAGCGCTTCGTCGAGGCGCAGGCTTCGATGAAGCTGATCGCGGTTGCAGACGATGAGGCGGAACTCGCGGGCGCTCTTCAGGACGAAGACATCGACGTACTTATGAGCGAGTGGCGCGGGGCGCGCGAGTTTGTAGCGCACGACACTCTTGAGATTGTCGATGAAGCGCCCAAATCCGCATTAACGCCCCGTGAAATCGAGGTGCTTCAAGCGCTCGCCGATGGTGCCTCCAACAAAGAGATCGCGAGGGCACTCGGCATCTCGTTCCACACGGCGAAGTTTCATGTCGCGGCAATCTTGGAGAAGCTCGATGCCGCGACACGGACCGAAGCCGTCACTAGGGCCGCGCGGCTCGGCATCGTAATGATTTGAAATTATCCCGTCATTGCGACCCCGGACTTGATCCGGGGAAGCAATCCACGGGCAGCAGCAAAGAGCTCCTGGATTGCCGCGGCGCGTTCCGCGCCTCGCAATGACGAGGAAAGTGTAGAACATGAGTAACATCGTTCCAATCAATGCAGCACAGGCGCTGCGCAACACATATGACGACGCTTCACGCAGCGTGGCTTCGCCCGATGAGGCGCCACTGCTCGATGCTTATTCGCGCGCGGTGATCGGCGCCGTCGAAGCCGTCGGGCCGGCGGTTCTGCAAATTCGTCACGAGGATCCGCGCGGCGGTGCGGGCTCCGGCGTTGTGTTCAGCTCTGACGGTTACGTGCTGACCAACAGCCATGTCGTCGGCAATGCGAAAAAGCTGATCGCGACCTTTGCCGACGGCCGGTCGATGGGCGTGGGCCTTGTCGGCAATGATCCGGATACCGATCTTGCGGTCTTGCGTCTCGATGGCGAAGCGCCGGCCTTCGCGCGGCTTGGCAGCGCCAAGAATCTGCGCGTCGGCCAGCTTGTGATCGCGATCGGCAATCCGTTCGGCTTTCAGGCAACGGTGACCGCGGGTGTGGTCAGCGCGCTCGGGCGCACTTTGCGCGCGCGCACGGGCAGGCTGATCGATTCAATCATTCAAACCGATGCCGCGCTGAACCCCGGCAATTCCGGCGGCCCGCTTGTGACGTCGACCGGCGAAGTGATCGGCATCAACACGGCGATCATCGCTGCCGCGCAAGGCATCTGTTTTGCGATCTCTGCGAACACGGTGGAGTTCGTCGCCGCGCGGTTGATCCGCGAAGGACGCGTGCGCCGCGCTTATATCGGCCTCTCGGGCCAGAACATGATGCTGCCGCGGCGCTTCCAGCGTTATCACGGCCTCACGCAGGAGAGCGGCGTGCGCGTCGATGAAACGGTGCCGGATAGCGCGGCGCGGGCGGCCGGGCTCATCAGCGGCGATATCATCGTGGCGTTCGACGGCGAGCCGATAACGAGCGTCGATGACCTCCACCGCCTTCTGGTCGATGACCGGGTCGGCCGGCCGGCAAAAATTACAGCGCTACGTCATGCCGAGCGGCGGGAGCTTCGTATCACTCCCGCCGAGGCGGCCCCTAAATCCGCCTCGTAACAGTCAGCCCCCAGCCGAAGCCCGGCGGCCCCCCCCGGAGTAGCACATTTGCTACTCACGACATTTTGACGTGCTGCGCCGCAACAGAAACCTTGAAATCCGGCAACCCTTCATATACCTGGGCGAGATATATAGGCCCGGCATATAGCGCATCCGGGACTCTTGGGCGGTAAACAGGCGGCAAAACAAGATGGCTATCGACGTCAGGACCATTTGCCTGGGTCTGCTCTCACGCGGCCCAGCCACAGGCTACGAGATCAAGAAGAGCTTCGAAGAGGGCCCGATCGGCTATTTCCTCGAAGCGAGCTTCGGCGCCATTTATCCCGCCCTTGGCCGCCTCACCGAGGAAGGCCTTGTCGACCTCAAGGTCGAGCAGCAAGACGGCAAGCCCGACCGCAAGGTTTATTCGCTGACGGCGCGCGGACGCACGGCATTCGAAGAGTCGCTCCGCGTCGATCCCGGGCCCGACCGGTTCCGCTCCGAGTTTCTCTTCCTTTTATTGTTCGCGGACCACATCCCGCCCGGCCATTTGCGGCATCTAATCGATGAGCGGCTCAAGGACTACCGGTGCAAGCTCACCGCGCTTGAGAACTGTCCACCACAGGCATCAGGCGGGCTCGAGTTCATGCGTGGCCACGGCATCACGGTCTATCGGGCCATCATCGAATACATCGAAAACAATCGGCATGTCTTGGAAGCGTCGGCCGAGCGCGTTCCAGCACACGCCGCGGAATAGGTGAAACCCATGCGTCTCAGCCGCAATGTAACAACCGCGCTCATTATCGCCGCTGTCGTCGTCGTCTGGCTCGCAACGGGCAGGCAGGATTTTGGCTACAAGGCGAGCGCCGCCGATGCCGCCGCGCAGAAAGCGACGCAATCCGAGAAGGCCGGCAAGAACGCGAAGAGCAAATGGCAGCAAGGCGATGCCAAGGCGGCCTCCAATGAGCCCTTCAAGGTGCGCGCGCGCAAGATGACCGCGGTGCCGCATGCCGCGGAAATCGTCATTCACGGCCGCACCGAAGCCGTGCGTGCGGTGAGCGTGAAATCAGAAACCTCGGGCACGGTCGCCAAAGTCGATGTCGAGAAAGGTGCAACCGTCAAAGCCGGCGATGTGATTTGCGAGCTACAGCCCGATGCGCGTTTGGCACAAGTCGCGCAGGCTCAAGCAGCGATGAAGCAAGCCCAGCTCGAATATCAGGCATCGAGCAAGCTGGCCGATAAGGGTTATCGCTCGCCGACCGATGTCGCCGCTGCGAAGGCCAAGCTCGATTCGGCCGCCGCAGGCGTCCGCGCCGCCGACATCGAGCTCGAGCGCACGAGATTGCGTGCGCCCTTCGACGGCATTGTCGATGACCGGACGGTGGAAGTCGGCGACTTCATGCAGCCCGGCGGAACTTGCGCGCGCGTTGTCGATCTCGATCCGATGCTTGTCGTCGGACAAGTCTCCGAGCGCGATGTCGACCAGCTCAATATCGGCGAGCCGGGCCACGCCAAGCTGATGGACGGTAGCGATCACCAGGGCAGAGTGCGGTTCGTCGCGAAAAGCTCGGATCAAGCAACGCGTACTTTCCGCATCGAGCTTGAAGTTCCGAACGCGGATGGAGCATTGCGCGACGGCATCACCGCCGATATCCGCGTGCCGGTGAAAGCCGTGATGGCGCAACGCTTATCGCCCGCAGTTCTCGGCCTTGATGAAAAGGGCGTGCTCGGCGTGCGTACGGTCGATGTGGGTAACATCGTCCGGTTTTATCCGGTGACAGTCATCGCTGATGCCGGCGATGGCGTGTGGGTGGCGGGCCTGCCCGACCAAGCGACCGTCATCACAGTCGGCCAGGAATATGTCGTGCCTGGCCAGAAGGTCGTGGTTGCGCTCGAAGGGGATGGAGCAAAATCGTGAACGCGATAATCGATTACGCGATCCATAGGTCGCGGACAATCTTATCGATCATGGTCGTGACGCTCGTTGCGGGCTTTGCGGCCTATGTCGGCATTCCGAAGGAATCCGACCCCGATATCGATTTCCCGATCATCTATATTTCAATCCCCTATCCCGGCATTTCGCCGGAAGATGCCGAGCGCCTGCTCGTCAAGCCGATGGAATTGCGCCTCAAGACCATTCAGGGCTTGAAGGACTACAACGCGACAGCGGCCGAAGGCTTCGCGAACATCATCCTTCAGTTCGAGCCGAGCTTCGACAAGGAAAAGGCGCTGCAGGACGTGCGCCAGCAGGTTGATATGGCCAAGGCCGATCTTCCTGTCGACGCCAAGCAGCCAAACATCGTCGAGTTCAACACCTCACAGCAGCCCGTCGTCACCGTCAATCTTTCGGGCGACGTGCCCGAGCGCACGATGGTGCACATCGCCAAAGACTTGCGCGACAAGATAAAGGCAGTGCCTTCGGTGCTCGATGCCGACATTGCCGGCTTGCGTGACGAGCTTCTCGAAGTCGTTATCGATCCGGTCAGGCTCGCTTCCTATCAAGTCAGCGAGAGCGAGCTCTTCAACGCCGTCACGCGCAACAATCAGCTCGTTCCGGCCGGCAATCTCGACACTGGCCATGGCCGTTTCTCGATCAAGGTGCCGGGCCTCTTCGAAAACCGCGAAGACGTGCTTGGCATTCCGGTCAAGGTGAAGGGCGACACCGTTGTCACGCTCGGCCAGGTCGCCGATATCCGCCGCACCTTCTGGGATCGCACCAGCTTTGCACGTCTCAACGGCAAGCCCGGCATCTCGATCAACGTCACCAAGCGCTCGGGCGGTAACATCATCAATACGGTGAAAGCCGTGCGCGCGGCCGTTGCGCAGGCCGAGGCGGTCTATCCGCAGACGCTCAACATCACCTATTCAGGCGATGCTTCGCGCTGGATCTACACGCAGATCGGCTCGCTCGAATCCGCGCTCATCACCGCCATCGTGCTCGTGATGATCGTGGTCGTTGCATCGCTTGGCCTCAGAAGCGCAGCGCTCGTCGGTATTACGGTGCCGACCTCGTTCTTCCTCGCATTCCTGTTCCTCTACGCATTCGGCTACACCATGAATTTCATGGTGATGTTCGGCCTCTTGCTCGCCGTCGGCATTCTCGTCGATGGCGGCATCATCGTGGTCGAATATGCCGACCGCAAAATGACAGAGGGCGTGCCGAAGAAAGACGCTTACGCGCAAGCCGCCAAGCGCATGTTCTGGCCCGTCGTTTCCTCGACGGCGACAGCGATCGCCTGCTTCTTGCCGATGCTGTTTTGGCCCGGCATCGCCGGCAAGTTTATGATGTACTTGCCGATCACGCTGATCCTCACGCTGTCCTCATCTCTCGTCTCGGCATTGATCTTCTTGCCGGTGCTCGGCTCGATCTTCGGTAAGGCCTCGGCGGAGGATCCGGAGACGCTTAAAGCAATCGAGGCTTCGGAGACCGGCGATCTCGACAAAATCCCGGGCATCACCGGCACTTACGCGCGGGTTCTGCAAAAGCTCGTGCATCATCCGATCCGCGTGATGCTGGGCACGCTCGCAAGCCTTGTACTCATTGTCGTTGCATTCATCTTCTTCAACAACGGCTTTGAGTTCTTCGTCACTGAAGAGCCCGACTTCATCTATGTGATGGTCGAAGCACGCGGCAATCTTTCGGCCGATGAGGTCAGAGACCTCGTCATCGGCGTCGAAGACCGCCTGCATGGCTTGCCGGGCGTCGACTCGATGAACACGCAGACCGTCTCGAGCCGCGGCAGCGGCGTTTCGATCGGCAATGGCGGTGGCAACACCACCGACACTGTCGGCACGATCCTGCTCGAGCTCAAAGATTCCAAGCTGAGGCCGAAGGCGGCGCAGATCATGGAAATGGTCCGCGCGCGCACCAAGGACATGCCGGGCATCGTTGTCGAGCTACGTAAGGTCGACAATGGCGTCGGCGGCGGCAAGGACGTTCAGATCGAGCTCAGAGCCGACGAAAACGAACCGCTGTTCGCGGCGGCCGGGCTCATTCGCAAGCACATGGATCAAGACCCGCAGCTGCGCGATGTCGAAGATTCACGCCCGCTTCCCGGCATCGAATGGAATTTCGAGGTCAACCGCGAAGCAGCCGCGCGCTACGGCGCCGACATTGCAACGGTGGGCGCTTGGGTTCAGCTCGTCACCAACGGTCTTCTTGTCGGCCGCTACCGGCCAACCGACGCCGAGGACGAAGTCGATATCCGCGTGCGCTTCCCATTTGCCGATCGCGGCCTCAGCCAATTCGACGAGCTGCAGCTGCAGACGCCGAATGGGCTCGTGCCGATCACCAATTTCGTCAAGCGCACACCGAAGCCGCTGGTCGATCAGATCAACCGCGTCGACGGAAAGCGCGTGATCGCCGTCAAGGCGAACGCAGCACCGGGCGTCAACGCCTTCGCCAAGACGCAGCAGATCAAGGCTTGGGTCGCCAAGCAAAACATCGATCCGAGTGTCACCGTCAAGTTCCGCGGCTCGAATGAGGGCCAGCAAGAATCCTCCGCCTTCCTGATGTGGGCTTTCCTGGCGGCGATGTTCTTGATGGGCATCATCCTCGTCACGCAGTTCAACAGCTTCTATCACTCGGCGCTCATTCTATCGGCGGTCATCTTGTCGACCGTCGGCGTGTTTCTCGGCATCATGCTGTCGGGCCAGACCTTCAGCGTGATCATGACGGGCACGGGCATCGTTGCGCTCGCCGGCGTCGTCGTGAACCACAACATCGTGCTCATCGACACCTATCAGCGATTGCGCGAGCAGGGCTTGGAAGCTTACGAAGCCGTGGTGCGCACCGCCGTCCAACGTTTGCGGCCGGTTTATCTCACCTCGGTCGTGACGATGCTGGGCCTCTTGCCGCTCGCCTTCCAGCTCGACATCAACTTCTTCACGCGCACGATCGAATACGGCAATGCCTCATCGGGAATGTGGGTGCCGCTCGCGACCGCCGTGGTCTGGGGCCTCGCCTTCTCGAGCATTCTAACGCTTGTGGTCACGCCCTGCTTGCTGGCGCTGCCGGCACGCCTCGGCCGCACCAAAGCGATCAAGCCGAGAAAGCCCTCGCGCATCGGCAAGTTCGTGCGCCACGTCTTGGGCGAGGACAAGGCGGACGACGTCGCCGTGCCTGGCCCGGTTCCTGGCCACGCCGAAGCCGCGGAATAGCAACCCACGAAGTCAAGCTTTTTGTATCCCCAAAAAGCTTGACTTCTAGCTTTTCGTATCTACAATATATTTATGGATAAAGTCATCCGTTACGTTTGGGACGAGACCAAGCGGGCGGAGAACCTGCGAAAGCACGACATTGATTTCGCCGAGATCGCCCACTTCGAGTGGGAGCACGCCCTTGAAGAGGAAATTGTTGACGACAACGAGATGCGGACAAAGGCGATCGGTCCACTTGGGCAGAGGTTGCTCGCTGTTGTGATCTACACGGATCGAAGCAACGAAGACGAGATCGTCCTGAGAATTATAAGCATGCGTACAGTGACCCGGCACGAAAGGAATGCCTATGTTAGGCAAAAAGAAAACGAAGATTGATTGGGCGGCGCGATTTCCCGAGCCCACAGAGGAAGAGGATAAGAAGCTCGTCACGGCGGCACTGTCCGATCCGGATAATCCTCCGCTCACGGACGAAGACTTCAAGCGCATGCGTCCGGCACGCCGCCCGGGCCAACGCGGACCACAAAAGGCACCGACCAAGGAGCCGGTGAATTTGCGGCTCGACAAAGACGTCCTCGATTATTTCCGCGCGGCAGGAGAAGGCTGGCAGACGCGCATCAATGATGCTTTGAAGAAGCTTGTGCATAGCGAATAACCACATGCCGCGGTCGCAGCTGCCGGAGAAGAAGATTAGGATTCAACGTTTCCTCCGTATGTCATCGTTATGGATCGCAATAGTTGGCTTGATGGGCGCCGCAGCCGCGAGCGCATGGCCGCCACTTCCCCGCAGTGGCTTCATTTCTGGCCGCGCCGCGACCGCAGAAGACGTTGGAGCTGGTAACGCCGTATTCGTCGCCGCCGTTGGAGGCGTGGTCATAGGAAAGCCCCTCACAATCTCGATTCCTCAATACGTCTATTTCACCGATAAACAAGGGAACAGAATTCCCGCGATCCTGGTCCAAGCGGAAGAAGCGAGAGGGATTCAAATGTGCGGAGTACGAGATTTCTCAGGCATGGAA
>JBAQHC010000228.1:0-1737 GCA_049288095.1 Alphaproteobacteria bacterium
TGATAAGCCCATCATCAGGGCAATCCTAGGGTAGGTTAGCAAAGAACAAGTAAAAAACTTCTTGCATAAAGTGTTTTCATGGTCTTTAATCTTTTCAAAGAGCAAAGCAGGCCCTTCTCTCTTTACATTCTCCTCAACTATGCCTCCAATCTCAAGATCCCAATCAACTTTTACCTTTACTCTGCTTAGTTCCCCCCTTTTTTCTAAAGTACTTATCCAATCTCTCAGGCTATCATAACCCATACACACCTCCTTAAATGGTTTGCTATTGATCTTTGTTCGCTGGGTATAGCTATAAATCTGGAATCTCTATTACTCTATGTAAAGCTAACATTTATTTTTTTGTCAATACGCTTATACCTTTTAAACTATAATTAGCTTGAACTGAGGACTAATTACAAAGTCAAAGTCTCTTCGCTTTCTTGCAATTTACCCTCAAGTAATTTTTTCTACAGTTATAGCCCCAGTGGGACAGATAGACGCACAAACACCACACCGCTCGCATAGGTCTAAGTCTACCTTGGCGATTTTACCGTTCATGGTGACGGCACCGAAAATGCAAGCTTGGCACATCCCACAACCTGTACATTTTGAAGAATCAACACTTGTTTTCACTGACTCGTTGGGTACAGCACATTGATAGTAGGCTTTTAAGAACTCGTTAATATTATATATGTGAGGGGCCGCAACCCCCACTAAATCCTGCACTTTCTTGTATTGCTTCCTCACCATAAAGTCATCGATTCCGCGGATTATTTTCCTGAACAGGCCATAACCACTATATTGTATTGCAGTTTCGATACCGACCAGAGTAGCTCCGCACATTAAACGCTCTACAGCATCCCTCCAAGTCCATACTCCCCCACTGCTCAGGACCTGAAGTTTAGTATTAGCCCAGTTCAAGTATGTAATATAGCAGGCAATGCCTCTCTTCCAGCGTCCATAAGTCATCGGCATTGATACAGGAGGCCTTCCAGTGTCCACATCAACAAATGTAGCCCTTGTATCTGGCAGGGTATGGATTGCACCCATTCCCATATCCCCTATAGCTCTAGTCTCTTCTAGCCATATAGCATCCTCGTGATAACCTAACTTGATCCAAAATGGTATTTCCAGCTTTCCCGCAAGAGTTTTCACTACAAGCGGGATGGCGCCTTTATGGAAGATGGTAAGTTTAGCTGGGGTTAAAGCAAGGGGACAGCTAATTGCTATTTCTATTGCGTCTACACCAACTTCCTCAAGTCGCAAAGCCAAATCTCGCAGGTAATCATCTACAGGCGGGGTTACTGGTGGGTGAGGACTTATACCCGTCCATGGCCCATTAAAATATATACTCCCAATAAGCTTTACCCTTTCTCTTTCAGCTAAGGGTCTCACCTCTTTTGTATAGTTTATCCCCTGTTCTGGAGTCCAAAGCCCGCCAGCAATGTGCATCATAGTACGAGCTTCTCCTAATCTATCCAAGAACCAGTGTCCTGGCCGAGTCTTAACTGCATATCGCTCGTCAGGAGTAATACTCCTCAATATTACAGCTCCCACCCCTGCATCTATGCATCTACCTATGGTCTTTGGGTCCATAGCAATCGGGCCTGCGTCAGCCACGATAGGATTCTTGAGTTTTAGTCCAGCAAAATTTACACTTAAATCAGTCATTCTTTGTCCCTCCTTTCAAAAACTTCCTTCCATCTACTCTTTTGCTCCCAAAATAGCGATCCATCCTAACTCCAGAGCGATAAG
>JBAQHC010000229.1:0-1760 GCA_049288095.1 Alphaproteobacteria bacterium
AGCCGAGCGTTCGATCGAAGCCCTCTGGAAAGCCATCGGACGCATCATCGATCTCTTCCCGCCGAACGAATGCGACAACTTCTTCAAACACGCCGGATATGGACGCGATTAAGTGGAAATTGCTCTAAGCGACGTAGATCCCGTGTCAGCACCGCATCGTTTCACGCTGCAGTGCGCACGGGACGACGTCACGAGTGCTAAGCTGCCGTCGGTTGTTGCTGAGCGGTGAGCACGGTATCGGCGAGCTTGCCGGTTAATTCCTGCAAATGATCGAAGCTCGCTTTGAATGTGCCGGCGCCTTGCGTTGCCGAGCGCAGTTCGATGATGAAGCTGTGCAGCTCCGCCTGCGGGATTTGCGCTTCGACGATGTCCCAGCCTGGCCAGCCGGGCCGCGCATCGAAGCCGAGCAATTGCCCGCGCCGCCCGGTGACCATCTGATTGACCTTTGAGGTCGCTGCGTTCGGCACGTAAATCTCGACATGCATAACAGGCTCGAGGAGAACCGGCGCGCAATTGGGCAAGCCCTCCTGCATCGCCAATCGCCCGGCAAGTCGGAACGCCATGTCGGATGAATCGACATCGTGATAGGAGCCGTCTTTGAGATTGACGGCAACATCGACGACCGGGAAGCCCAGCGGGCCTCTCTCGAGGAAGTCCCGCACGCCAGCTTCGATCGCACCGAAATAATTCTTCGGCACCGCGCCCCCGGTGATCGATTCTGTGAACACGAAGCCGGAGCCGCGCGGCAGCGGCTGAATATCGACGACCACATCGCCGAATTGTCCATGGCCGCCCGATTGCTTCTTGTGCCGGCCGCGCTGCGTCGTTGCTTTGCGGATGGCCTCTTTGTACGGCACTTTCGGCGGGCGCACTTCGAGCGTCAAACCGTATTTCGACTTCATGCGCTCGAGCGCGATGCGCAAATGCATTTCGCCCTGGCCGGAAAGCCGCGTCTCGTGCGTGTCCTGATCATGCGTGATGACGAGCGAAGGATCTTCCTCGATCATCTTGGCGACCGCCGCGGACATCTTCACTTCGTCCTTCTTGTCCTTCACACCGACGGCGAAGTGATAGACGGGTTCGAGGACCGACGGCTTGGCGATTGGCTTGAACGGCGCCTTGTCGCTCACGACTGTGTCGCCGGTCAGGATCGGATCGAGCCGCCCGAACGCGACAGTGTCGCCCTCGCGCGCCTCGGTCACTTTGCTCGCATGCGTGCCCAACAAGCGCTGGAGCCCGGCGATGCGCGCCTCGCGCCCATCGGACGTGCGCAATGTGTCGCCGTCTTTAATCGCGCCCGACATCACGCGCGCGACCGAAAGCTTGCCGCCATGCTGCGTGTGATAGGTCTTGACGACATAGGCGGACGGCCCGGTCGGCGCATATTTCAAGCGCTTGCGTGTTGTGGCGATGCCGGGCACTTCGTGGCGCAGAACCTTGAGGAGCCGCGTGATGCCATTGTCGTTCTCGGCCGAGCCGATGAGCACAGGAACGATGAGTCTTTGGCCGAGCTCGCGCGCGAGGCCTTCGACCACTTCCTCGCGCGAAGGCGTCTGGTCTTCGAGCAGCTCTTCCATCATGTGATCGTCGTGATCGGCGAGGCGCTCCAGCATTTGGTAGCGCGCGTCTTTTTCAAGCGCCGCAAGCTCACCCTCCAGCTCCACCTGCTCGGACGGCTGATGTAGGCGATAGTTGTAAGCGCGCTCGAGCGCGAGATCGACAAAACCGGTGACGGAATCGCCCTTCATGACAGGGATTTG
>JBAQHC010000230.1:0-2178 GCA_049288095.1 Alphaproteobacteria bacterium
CTCTACAACCGGGGTAAAGTTAGAGACATCTACACCCTTGATGACAAACTATTGCTGGTTGCGACGGATCGAATTTCCGCCTTCGATGTCGTCCTGCCCACCGAGATACCCGACAAAGGAAAAATTCTCACGGCGCTTTCGGTTTACTGGTTCGAGGTGATGAAAGACATCATTCCCCATCATCTGATCACCACGGATGTTGACCGCTTTCCGCCCGTCTGCCAACCTTACAAGAGCCAACTCGACGGTCGAGCGATGCTTGTCAATAAAAGCCATCCCGCGCCGGTGGAATGCATCGTGCGAGGCTACATCGCTGGCTCCGGGTGGAAGGATTATCAGAATACGGGAGCCATCTGCGGCATTCCTCTGCCGAAAGGGCTGGTGGAAGCTTCACGCCTTGACGAACCGATCTTCACCCCGTCTACGAAAGCCCCGGTCGGCGCGCATGACATCAACATCACTTTTCCTCAAATGATCGAGAAAGTGGGCAAGGCAAGGGCCGAAAGCATGCGCGATGCAACTGTTGCCATCTACAGTCGCGCGCGTGATATGGCGGAAAAGAAGGGAATCCTGATTGCCGACACGAAGCTCGAATTCGGAATTGAAGGCAACGAGGTCATCCTCATCGATGAAATACTCACGCCGGATTCTTCTCGTTTCTGGCCCGCCGACGGATACAATCCGGGTAAGACACCCGATAGCTTCGATAAACAATTTGTCCGGGATTATCTGATCAACCTGCCGTGGGACATGAAATCGCCGGCGCCGGCCCTGCCGACCGAGATTGTCAAGAAAACACAAGAAAAATACCGCGAGGCACTCCGCCGGCTCACGACGTAAAAATAGTCCTGAGTAACGAGTGCTGAGGACTGAGTAAGGACTCGGGGCCGAGTTTCCGCTCCCCCGTACTCAGTCCTCATCACTCAGTCCTTTTGTCAGTTCTCCTTCGGCGCGGCCCTCAGTGCGACATTCGCCGCCTCGCCTGCGCGGGATTCATTGATCTCTTGATAGATTTTCGCTCCCGCTTTCTTGAACTCTTCGGACTTTTCCTGCATGCCGACTTCCAACGCGGCCTGTTCTTCCAAACCTTTTTGGGCAGCGTAGTCGCGCACATCCTGGGTAATCTTCATGGAACAGAAGTGCGGCCCGCACATGGAGCAGAAGTGAGCCACTTTAGCGCCTTGTGCCGGCAACGTCTCGTCGTGAAACTCACGCGCGGTGTCGGGATCCAAACTTAGATTGAACTGATCTTCCCAGCGAAACTCGAAGCGCGCCTGGCTCAAGGTGTCGTCGCGCAGCTGCGCGCCCGGATGGCCCTTCGCCAGATCCGCGGCGTGGGCGGCGATTTTGTAGGCGATGACGCCGTCTTTGACATCCTTTTTGTCGGGCAGGCCCAGGTGCTCTTTCGGCGTCACATAGCAAAGCATCGCGTTGCCGTACCAACCGATCATGGCCGCGCCGATGGCGCTCGTGATGTGGTCATAGCCCGGCGCAATATCGGTCGTCAGAGGCCCAAGGGTATAAAATGGCGCTTCATGGCACAGCTCGAGTTCTTTGGTCATATTTTCGTGGATCAGGTGCATCGGCACGTGGCCGGGTCCCTCAATCATCACTTGCACGTCATGCTTCCATGCAATTTTCGTCAGCTCGCCCAATGTCGCCAGCTCGCCGAACTGCGCTTCATCGTTAGCATCGGCAATCGAACCCGGTCGAAGCCCGTCGCCGAGGGAAAACGCGACATCGTACGCCTTCATAATCTCGCAGATCTCTTCGAAGCGCGTGTAGAGGAAGTTCTCCTTGTGATGGGCCAGACACCACTTGGCCAGGATCGAGCCGCCGCGCGAGACAATGCCGGTGACCCGTTTAGCCGTGAGCGGAACGTAGCGTAGCAGCACGCCGGCGTGAATCGTGAAATAATCGACGCCTTGTTCCGCCTGCTCGATCAGCGTGTCGCGGTAGATTTCCCAGGTGAGTTCTTCGGCTTTGCCGCCGACCTTTTCGAGCGCTTGATAAATCGGCACCGTGCCGATGGGCACCGGAGCATTGCGCAAAATCCATTCGCGCGTCTCATGAATATTATCGCCCGTCGAGAGATCCATGACGGTGTCCGAGCCCCAGCGTGTCGCCCAGATCATTTTTTCAACTTCTTCTTCAACCGACGAGGCGACCGCAGAGTTG
>JBAQHC010000231.1:0-1895 GCA_049288095.1 Alphaproteobacteria bacterium
CAGGGCGGCGACAAGCCGATCGTGATCAATCTGAACGTCAAGATCGAGCAAGAGGTTCGGGTGCGGGTCGATAAAGATCTCGACAAGCTCGTCAAATCCGATCCGAGCCTGTTCTAGTAAACGAGCGCTCGCGATGCACTCATTCAAGCACTGGGGAAGAACAATGTGGAATGGCGCAATGAAGCTCGATCTTGGCCGCATGAACGGCGTGATTATGGCATTATTGGTCGTCGTTGCACTGTTCGGTGCAAGCACCGGCGCATTTGCGCTCGATCTGCAATCGGCGAAAGCCCAAGGACTGGTCGGTGAGCAGGCGGATGGCTATCTCGGCATTCCAAGCCCGCCCGGCAGCGATGAAGTTCAGAAGCTTGTCGCTGACATTAATCTAAAGCGTCGTGCGCATTACCAAGAAATCGCGACAGGAAATGGCACGACGCTTGATGCGGTTGAAGCACTCGCGGGTCAAAAATTGGTACAATCTGCGAAGTCGGGCGAGTATGTACGCGGCACAGATAACGTGTGGATAAAGGTAAAGTAGCAGTCTCTCCAATCTATTATTTGAGGCCGCTTGCGAAATCACGCCTGCGGCCTTTTGTTTGTTTGACGTTCTCCAAGCATTAACCCGCCATTGGCTAAAACTAGGCTGTCGGAACGGCAATCCGGGGCGGTGCTCGGGGCGTTATGGCTTGGAAGATTCACGATCCTCAGCTCGCTAGCGAAGCGAGGCAGCTCGGCACCGTTGTCACGAGCCTCGCCTCGGCTGTGGCTGTTCTCGTGTTTGTTGTGGTGTGCGCGGGCTCCTTCGCCTATCGCTACAGCGATGCCTGCGAAGATCTCGAGACGGATCTTGCGCGCATCCAGGGCGAAGCCGCGGCGGTGGTGCATAGCGCTGGCACTCCCGCTTCTCTCACGGCAAAAGACATCACGGGCATACTCTCCGACACGCTGCGCTATGATCGGCTCGACGGGGATGAGCAAGACCATTATTCGGTATATGACGCGCGCGGCTCGTTGATCTCCGAAATTGGATCTCCGCCCGAGATGCCGGTTCTAAAGATCGAAGGCCCTTTCCTGCCGGGCAGCGCGAATCCGGGAAAGGTCGTCGTCGAAATCTCTTATGCCGGCATTATTGAGGACACGGTCCAAATCGGTTTGGCCGCATTGGGATTGGCGGCGCTTGTCTTGCTCGCGGCGCGTGGTGTGCCGATGAGCGCTCTGCGGAGCATGATCCAGCGGCTCGACGAATCCCAAGCGGCGCGCTCGACCGCCGAAGACAAAATGCGCGCTCATGTTCATGAGCTTGAGGCCGCACGCGAGGCGCTGCAGCGCTCGACCGAGCGCATGCAGATGGCGTTGGAGTCGGCCGCCGAGAGCAGTCAGGCGAAGTCGCAATTCTTCGCGTCAATGAGCCATGAGCTACGAACGCCGCTCAACGCCATTATCGGATTTTCCGAAATCATGTCGAACTCCTTGTTCGGCCCGATCGGCAATGAGCGCTATTGCGACTACGTCGACCTCATCTTGCGCAGCGGGCGCCACCTGCTTTCGCTCGTCAACGAGATACTCGATCTGTCCAAGGCCGGCGCCGGCAAGCTCGAGCTCAGCGACGGCGAAGTCGATTTGGGACTGCTCGCGCGCGATGTGCTGCGTACGATGCAGGCGACCGCGGACAAGGCGAAGGTAAAGCTTGTTTCGGACATTGCGTCCAACATGCCGTGCTTGCGCGCCGACCCGCAGCGCTTGATGCAGGTGCTGCTGAACCTTGTGTCCAATGCAATCAAGTTCAACGTCGAGAACGGCACGGTGCGGGTTCAGGCCGAATATCAGCCGGCGGACGGCTTTAAGATCAAAGTGGTCGACACCGGCATCGGCATCGCGCAGGAAAACATTCCAAG